>JAZPXS010000236.1:0-2308 GCA_045543775.1 Clostridia bacterium | reverse complement strand
GTACGGAAGGGATAAACGCTGAAGGCATCTAAGCGTGAAGCCCACCTCAAGATAAGATATCCCACTTTTTGGTAAGGTCCGATGAAGACTACATCGTTGATAGGTCGCAGGTGTAAGCATGGTAACATGTTCAGCTAAGCGATACTAATAGACCGTGGGCTTAATCTTAAGTAGATAAACTACAAAAGTGAGTTGTAAGAGCATTTTGAAATGATAAGCATTATTCAATTTTGAGTGTGCACAAAGAGTACACAAAATTCGGTGGTTATTACACAGAGGTCACACCCGTTCCCATCCCGAACACGGAAGTTAAGCTCTGTAGTGCCTATGATACTTGGCGGGAAGCTGCCCGGGAAAGTTGGTCGCTGCCGGAACAAAAGAAAAAGACATCCTTTGGATGTCTTTTTTCTTTTGAAGTAACAGGGAAAAGTGAAGAAGGAAGAAGTTAGGTGGGATTTGCACGGCAAATCCTTTTTGTTTTTATAGGTTGATTTTTTAGATGAAAAATGGTAAAATGTTTTTGCGACTTAGTTTAATAAATTGTTCCCATAGTGTGTATATTTACTTTTGGTAAAAATGCATGCTCTATTTTGCATACTATGGGTAGCAATTAAACTGAGTCGCGTCAGCGGAGTTATGCATTTTTCGTGCGTAGCTTTGGCTGCGCACTTTTTTAATTTGAGGGGATTTTTATTATGAGAAGATTTATGGACATGTTGAGCGGTGTTGTAGTTGGGGTTGGACTTTTCGGACTTTTTACTTGTCTTTGTGATACTAAATTTGATTTGGGTAATGTGATGGTGTATTTGATTGTTATGATATTTGGAATTGTTGGGACAATGGTTAGCTTTGATTAGAGGGTAAAGAGGAAATAAAAAAGGAGTGCAAGCGCACTCCTTTTCTATTTTATTTATTAAGTCTTTCAATAAGGTAGCCGAGGGCTGTTTCAAATTTTGCACCGTACCAATGGTCTTTAATGTCGGGAAGAGTATTTTCAATGCACTTGAGGGTGTAATCGGCTGCGATGGATGCAGAGAGGAATGTTGAATTACCTCGCATGAGTGCACCCGTAAATGCGGAAGCATATACATCGCCTGTGCCGTGACATCCGCCGGGAAGCTTTTTATGTTCGTAGTATGAATATTCTCCGTTTTCGAAAACAACAACGCCTGTAGTCGAATCTGTGTAGCTTACTCCTGTAAGGATGATTATTTTCGCACCCATTTTTGTGAGGGCAGAAAGAACCTTATCTACATATTCACGGTCATACTCAGTCTTATATTCCAAACCTGTCATGAAGCATGCTTCTGTAATATTGGGAAGAATTACATCCGCTTTGGCACATAAGGAAGCCATGTTCTTTACAAAAACATCGTCAAAGCCGTAGTAGAGCTTGCCATTGTCTGCCATTGCGGGGTCAACAATTAAGAGTCCGTCATTATGCTTAGAGGCAATTTCCTTTACAATATCAATCTGTTTTACGCTTCCGAGATAGCCTGTGTAAACAGCATCGAAACGAATATTTTCCTTTGCCCAATGCTCACTGATAAGAGGCATATCGTCTGTCAGGTCACGGAAGGTATAGCCTGTGAAACCGCCTGTATGTGTTGACAAAACTGCGGAGGGAAGAGAGGCAGTCTCAATGCCGCATGCAGAAATTATGGGGAGTGCCACAGTAAGTGAACACTGACCGACACACGAAATGTCTTGTATTGTAAGAACTCTTTTATAATCCATTTAAATCCTTCTTTCGGAAATTTTTTATTATAATAACATTTTGATATGATTTTGTCAACAAAAAACACCTGCAACGCAGGTGTATTATTTACATCGTTTTAGTGCCGAGGGTTGTTATTTTACCCTTGGATTCGATAGCCCAACCGTGTTCACCGCATGAAAATACTGCAGGAGAATTTACGGATTTAATTTTCACTGTGCCATGAGTGAGCTTTTCGCCTGCCTCATTTGTGAGGTCAAACAAATCAATCACACCACGGAGAGCCACTGTAGAGTCAGAAAGAAGCATGTGACGAGGGATTATGTAGAGCTTCTTTATACTGCCGGATGTGCTCATGAAAGCTACAAAGTCACCATTTTCGGAATTGCCGAAGGATTTAGAGTTAGCTTTATCGGAAAGGACTTCGTCAAAGTTTGTGATGCCGAACTTGAAACCGCCCAAATTGGAAATGTTATCTTCGAGATTATTCTGGTACAAAAGCTCAACGGCTTTTGCAACGGTGGGGACTGTTTTGTCAACGATTGTGGTCTCCTCAAGAGGAGAGGGAGAATCTTCAACCTCTTCAATTTC
>JAZPXS010000235.1:0-2282 GCA_045543775.1 Clostridia bacterium | reverse complement strand
AGCTGTTTCCGACTTCTGTGTCGATATTGAAGACAAGGAGTTTATCGTTCTTGTTGGACCTTCCGGTTGCGGTAAGTCTACAACACTCAGAATGGTTGCCGGTCTTGAAGAAATATCTGACGGTGAACTCTACATAGGCGACAAGCTCATGAACGATGTTCCCCCGAAGGACAGAGATATAGCAATGGTTTTCCAGAACTATGCTCTTTATCCCCATATGACCGTATTTGACAACATGGCATTCGGTCTTAAGTTAAGAAAAGTTAAAAAAGAAGAAATCTCCAAGAGAGTTAACGAGGCTGCTAAAATCCTCGACATCTCCCACCTTCTCGACAGAAAGCCGAAGGCACTCTCCGGCGGTCAGAGACAGCGTGTTGCTCTTGGTCGTGCTATCGTAAGAGAGCCTAAGGTATTCCTTATGGACGAACCTCTCTCCAACTTGGATGCTAAGCTCCGTGTACAGATGAGAACAGAGATTTCCAAGCTCCACCAGAGACTCCAGACAACATTTATCTATGTTACACATGACCAGACAGAAGCTATGACAATGGGTACAAGAATCGTTGTTATGAAAGACGGTTTCATCCAGCAGATAGATTCTCCTATCGGTCTTTACAATTCTCCTGCTAATATGTTTGTTGCAGGCTTCATCGGTAGCCCCCAGATGAACTTTACAGATTGCGTAGTTGGTGCAGACGGAAGCACTCTTACTTTTGATGGCAACACAATCAAGGTTCCCGAAGGCGTAGCTGCTAAGATTAAGGCTGCAGGCTGCGAAGGCAAGGAAGTTGTTCTTGGTATCAGACCTGAAGACCTCCACGATGAAGAAGCATTCTTAAGCTCTTCTCCCGAAAGCGTTGTAGAAGCTTATGTAGAAGTTACAGAAATGATGGGTGCTGAAACATTCCTCTACATGAAGATAGGTGAAACATCCTACACTGCTAGAGTTAACCCCAGAACAACTGCTGTTCCCCAGTCCAGCATCAAGATTGCTCTTGATCTTAACAAGATTCACCTCTTTGACAAAGAGACAGAAGCAGTAATTCTTAACTAATAATTAAAAATCAAAAAAGGGCAGCTTGCAGTAAGCTGCCCCTTATTTTTTACGAAAGGCTTACTATATGAGAAAAAAGAAATCCCATAAATTCCTGAAATTCGTAATTTTTCTGATTATTCTGTTTTTTGCAGTTCCTGCAGGACTTGACTTTTTTGAAGTTCCGGTGTCAAAGGCTCCAAGAGAAACTGTTGTAACCATATCCGACGGTACATCATCATTTGGCATTGGCACTATACTTAAAAACAAAGAACTTATACGAAGCAAGCTCGCCTTTTTTGCAAAGGTCAAGATGGGCAAATACAACGGCAAGCTCGGAAGCGGAACGTATACTTTGAGTCCGGATATGTCTGTAAACGATATGTGCAAAATCCTTTCAGAGCCAAAACCCGTTATGGAAACAATAACCGTTACTTTTCCCGAGGGTTACTCTGCAGAGCAGATGGCTCAGCTTGTGGAGGAAAAGGGCCTTGTATCGGCAGAAAGCTTTCTTGAAGCTGCCGATAAGCTGTACAACTTTGACTTCCTCAAGAATATTCCCGACAGAGATTATAACTACAAATTGCAGGGATTTTTGTTTCCCGATACCTATGAGTTTTACAAGGAAACCACAGCCGACGAGATTATAGAAAAAATGCTTACACGCTTTGGTGAGGTTTATGATTCTCTTAATGGTGACTACTACAACGCTTTTGACATCATAACCAAAGCGTCAATGATAGAAAAGGAAGCCAGGGTAGAGTCCGACAGACCTATGATTTCAGGTGTTATAGAAAACCGCACTAATATCGGTATGGCATATCAGATTGATGCAACTGTTCTCTATGCCGCAACAGATGGTATGTATGACCGTGAAGCAAGCTCCTTTATTGCACAAAACATTCGAGAGCTTGATTCCCCCTACAATACCTACAAATATGCAGGACTTCCTGCAGGACCTATATGCAGTCCCGGTGTGACATCTATTGAGGCGGCACTAAACCCTGCAACTCACGACTATCTGTATTACCATACGGATACAAATAAAAATGACGGAAGCCACATTTTTTCAAAAACTATGGAAGAACATCTGGCAACACTTCAATAATTATCAAAAGCCTACTAACTTGATATGATATCAAATTAGCAGGCTTTTCACATTATTTTCAAAATACATTTTCATAATCAATAACTTTTTAAATGTTTGCAAACCCAAATTATAAAAATCTATTGACAACATAGATTTTTT
>JAZPXS010000234.1:0-2111 GCA_045543775.1 Clostridia bacterium | reverse complement strand
ATATTATTAAGAGCTTCTCTGAATACTTCCAAAGGTTCTTTGCCTGTCTTTTCACGGATTATATCGAAAGCATCGTAGCAAATTCTCTGTGCTACACCTTTCTTACCGTCTAACATAATGTTATTTATGAGCTTTGTAACAACCTGATCGTTGTAGATCGGATCGGGCAGAACCTCTCTCTTCGCAATATATCCTTTTCTAGGCATTTAACTTCCCTCCTTTTAATGATAAGTGATCATCTGGTACTCTGCATTTTTTCAGCAGTACATGCCGGCTTCGTTTCATATGGATATATCACGCTAAAAATGAAATCTATATGAATCACCGGCGATCCGGTTAATAATTATTTTTTAGCTGCTTTCGGTACCTTAGCACCGTACTTAGATCTGCTCTGCATGCGATTGTTAACACCTGCAGTATCGAGTGTACCTCTGATAATGTGGTATCTTACACCAGGGAGATCTTTAACTCTACCGCCTCTTATAAGAACAACGCTATGCTCCTGAAGGTTATGTCCGATACCGGGAATATATGCAGTAACTTCCATACCGTTTGTGAGACGTACTCTGGCGATTTTACGCAAAGCAGAGTTAGGTTTTTTAGGTGTAGTCGTTCTTACAACTGAGCAAACACCTCTCTTTTGCGGACTGCTGATATCAGTGCTTCTCTTTGTCAAGCTGTTAAAGCCTTTCTGGAGTGCAGGAGAAGTAGATTTTTTCTCAAGTGTCTGTCTACCGTTACGAACCAATTGGTTAAATGTTGGCATTCAATTTCACCTCCGTACTTTTATACTTATTTTTGCCATGCTCAAACGGGCATAACTATCCCGTAAGTGCACAAGCTTTGTAATTTTACACGAGTAATCTTTCATTGTCAATATAATTTTTTCTTTTATTTGTTGAACGGAAAAGCCGGAGCAGCGAATACTCACAGCTCCGGCTTAACTACCCTATGGGTTATCTTTTTTTACTGTACTCTGTACGCGAAACGGAAACCCTGCGAACCTACCAAAGGCTCCCATGAAGGTTGCACGCTTCTTATTCTCGCGTCAGATCCCGCATCATATCTGTGCGTATATCCGCCGCCCTCAAGATATCCGCTTGCAGCAATGAATACGTGTGCAGGATAACTCTTCATTGATGCACTCAACGCAGGATGATTCTCTGAAGAACCGACAAAAATTATATCTCCGGCCTGTACATCGTTTATATTTGTTATTTTTACAAAACCATGTCTCTTCAAGAACAGCTCAAGCGAACCTTCCCCGGCATCAAGATTAAGACCATACAAACTCAATCCACTTGTTGACGGCTGATATGCTGTATATCCGGCTTCACCTAAAACCCAACCTACAAATCTGTCACAAGAAACTTGCTTATATGATTTATCATAAAAAGGATTTACAGGAGAATTCCAATACATCCAGCCATTAGTTCTCATATAATCAGCAACTTCTTTTGAATGAGTAAGAATATGTGCTACTTTGTAACCATTTTTTGCATATACGAAATTACCACTGTTATCATAAACCGCATATCCCAAATGTGCCAATGAATTAGCTTTATTTACTGCTTCGCTGTAATTCAGGAACGTTCCTTCATTCAAACTTCCCGTTGTATTTCTTACAATCCATGTTACACCTACTACAGTCCTGTTTTCCACTGAGAATTTCTGACTCGAAGTGTTATTAAAATGATACAATTGAATTTTGGTACCATTTGCAAAATTACCGCCGCTTACATCCATAGCACGCGTTTCAGAAAGTGCCGGTGCTAAAACATACTGTCCATCTGCAAGATACAATTTCCATTTTTGTGCATTCGTACCATTGCTTGTATACGTCTGTATTGTTGTATAGTCTTTGTCATCTGCATTAAATACGTCAAGAGCCTTGTTATTCGATACATTAATAATCCTGTAGTATCCGTCTTCCAAACGTATAAATTTCCAAAGCTGTGATGCTGCAGTGCTTGGTGTTCCTAAAACAACATTGCTGCCTGAAAGGGAAAGATTGTATCCTCCTGCCTGAATATTCGCATAGAAATTTGTACCTATATCAACAAGCTCCTTCGTACCAAACGTAGTTCCCTGTGCCTCAACGTACTTCTTCG
>JAZPXS010000233.1:0-4219 GCA_045543775.1 Clostridia bacterium | reverse complement strand
ACTACTATGGATCTCAGAAGACGACCAATAATAACCATTAGTCAAGGCTTCAGCCTCAGCTCCTTTGCTTGCCAAAGTAGAGGGGGCGTTATTGATTGTGGTTTTATTATCTCCAACCGCTCCGCTTGTTCCCCATCCGTCCGTAATTGCGTCAACATCATAACCATAAACATCCATTAGTTCACCAATAGCCGGTAGATACCAATTACCCTGACCGAAATTAGCATCAGTTTTATTCCCCACATAAAATTGATTACAAGCTGTTGCCGCTAACGCGTCCGCGCCAACCTCATCAATGAGTATCTTGGTATTAGCTTTACCGTTATACAAGTCTTTAAATTCGATTGGAACATATTTTTCTTTATAATTTGAAGATGCTTGGGTAGTGATAGCAGACATTTGCTCAAGGTAAGCGGTAGCACTTTCAACGCCCTCCATGGCGGCCTTAACCGTCTGAATAGCTTGTCCCATACTATCTAATAAAGAAGATAAATCTCTGGCACGGTTGCTTAAACTGGAAGCGGTGTAATAGGCGGCGGGGTTATCAATAGCGGAATTGACCTTTAAGCCCGTAGCTAATCGGTTTTGCGATATAGATTGCAGTTCGGTAATTTGCTGCAAGGATAGCAAATTAGACCTCATACTGCTTGTTAAACTTATTCCGCTTACCATTCTGGCACCCATTATTTCTGCTAATCCTTTCTTAATAATATACCACAATTTTAACCTCATTTAAAGCAAAAACAACAATCTGTTTGTTAACCCCAAGGTTGACAAAAAAAAGAGCCGCTTTTGACAGCGACTCTTTTTCCATAATAATTTTTTTAGTGGTTATGTACGGATCTGTAAAAGTCCGCGTAAGTCATTTTCTGACTCTTGTGAACTTTTTTCATCTTCCATACAACACCTATAAAGGCTTGCCCTCTTCCAAGATGTGTGGTTTGGACATGCTCATAGCCGGCTTTGATACCGACTGAATGACCGAGCTTTGTGCGCCACAACATCTGCACTCCACCCTCGTAAGAGAAGGTATTGTGGTTCAATTTATTCAAACTTTTTTCTCCGGCGTTTGGATAATATGAAGTCAGGCGTGTAAAACCGGCACCGCCAAAGATAGCGAACTGACAAGCCTTATGCTTTGATAGCTGGAATACTACGTTGCCACCAATTGTGGGTACGTAACCGGATTTGATATAAGTCAGATCCTGATATACCAGTTTAGGCATGTTTGTTACTTGCAGCTTCGCCTCCAAGCTTATTGCAAAGTTGCGAGGATCACCGTAGGCGTTATGCCCAAAGCAGAAATCGTAACCCGCGATTAGCTCACCTCGTGCGGAGAAAGATGAGGATGAACCTCCTTCATCGTGTGTTAGATTGGTATATCCCCCAAATACTCCCGGTTGGAAGTACCATCCAGAGCACTTCTCCGCCTTTTGATAAAGCAGAGCGCTCTCAGATGTGGGTGTATACCCATTCTTTGATGTTTTTTTCCAGTTGTTGTCCGCAGGGACAATCTGGGTGTATTTGCACTTTTTAGTTGGGTAGTTGAATGTACCCTGGCCCATTGCAGCGTTTGACACCAATATCATAAAACACACGATAATTATATTTTTTAAAGATTTCATTTTCTTGTAGTTTTTATAAGTTATAAACTAAGGTCGCAGTCACCAACAATGAACACGTCAAAGAGTGAGAGTTGGACCTATAAATATTTTTGTTTTGGCTCAAATTAGTTAGCGAAGACATGGTCGAAGACTACAGAACCTTTGTAGACAACCTTAATTCTTACGCTACCATCCTGATTGGTGATTCTGAAGGTTTCAGAAGTTTCGCTAGGAATGCCAAAGAAAGGCTCATCAAGCTTAACATCTTCCAACTTCATAATCAATGTACCGTATACCTCATCACGAGCTTTACCATTAACATCTGTATAAAGCCAATGCTTGTTAGGCTTGCTTTGGATGCTGATGTAGGCAGGAATAAGATATTGGTTATTATTTTCAGGATAGAGACTGTTTCCAAGACGAGCGGTAAGATTGTTTGTTGTCATCTTGTGGAAAGAGTAACCTCCGTTCCAGAAAGAAACAACACCGTTTTCGGTTACGATAGTACCGGAAACGAAAGGTTTTCCGCTAGCATCCCAAGACCAAGAAAGACCACCAAAGTTTCTTGTTCTTTCAATATCGACAGCGCCGATTTCATCGGGCATATCGGGATTCTTGATAATCAATTTGTCAACAAGAACAGTTGCAGCTTTGTCACCAACAATAGTGTGGTTGAAAGTTACAGAGTAGTTCTTGCGAGAATAATCATTTCCGTCAACGGTTACTTCTGTAGCGGTAGGGTTGTTCAAACCTTTATATTCTACGTCAGCAGTAGCAAACTGGAAGTTGATTTTCTCACCGCGATATTCAATGTAAGCCTCGGTTGCAGTTGCGATAGCTTTCACTTCGCAAAGGTTGAACTTGGCTACATAAGTTGTGGTAACAGTTCTTGAGAACTGGTTGTCCTTAACTTCTGAATATTTTTGGTTGTCGGTTGACTTATTAAGACCTGATACAAAGGCAAGGTTTTCACCAAGAACGCGCTGCTGTTCAGACACGCTGAAAGTGTAAGCACCATTCTGTGTGAACTTGATAACCTTGTCACCTGATACGCTCCAATGCTCGGTAATAATAATTTGAGCATCTGTCGTTGCATTACCAGGGATGATTTGCTTATCAAAGCTTAAAAACGTATCACTCTTTTTTACCCAGAATTCCTGACCTACGGTTAAGCCGGAAATAGCGTTGTTAACGCTACCTGTTTCTGACTTATGATTTCCGTTAAAGTTGATTGTACTTGCGTAAGCATCGTACTTGTTCCCATTTTCTGATTTCTCAGTAGTGGTTCCTGCAACGAAGCTCTTGAAAGAAGTTGTTGTTTCGCCGTAAGGCATAGCAACAGCCTTACCTTCCTCTCGCATGTAGTATAATCTTTCAACTTCGGCATATACCTTCTTACTAAAGCCATTGCTCCAAGTGTAAGTCCATACGGTTGTATGTTTTACAGCATAGATATAGCCCTGCTTCTGGTACATTTCTGAAGTTGTATTTTCAACGGAAACAGTAGGATTGCCTATCTCGACATTGTCGACGATCATCTTTTCCCCTTGCTCTTCAACCCAAGTCTTGATGTTGGCAACTCCGGAAACAGTTTCCTGTTCTGAAGTTTGAACACCATCCTGAGTATAAAGATGATTCAAAGTTAATGTAGACTTGTAAGTAGTCTCTGTTACCTTTGCATATGCGCTGGTACCTTCAACTGCTGTTGAGCCTTCATAAACCTTTGCACCGGGAATAACGGGAACCAAAGTAGAATAGGTAAGTTCCATTTGTTCCTTATGCGCAACTTTTGCAGGCATATCGGTAAAATGGTTTACAGCGTGAACTGTAACATTAACTCTATTGTACTTAGCGCCGTCTTTCTCAACCACAATCTTAGTACCATTTACCATAGCGGTATCTGATACCTGTGTAGCAACAGATGTGCTGTCATAACGACAATAGGCACCGTCTTTTTCCCACAATGTGGCTTTGTACCAAGAACCCTTAATCTCTAAATTAGCTCCTACAAAGTTGAGTTTGCACTCGCGTTCGTATTTTACTAAGTTGATCCCTTGATTATCGGTAGTTTTGATAACCTTTTCGTTGCCGGCTTTTGAGCCAAGATATTGTCTCTGAGCGGCACCTGATGTGGTTTCTTCCATGGGTGTCCACGAAAGTGTCATCGGTACGATTTGGTGATCAAAGAAAGCTGTGCTACTTTCTCCGCTTTTAGTAATGACAGCGTAGCCATCATAGTAAGCTTGAGAAGTGGCGATGCCTTCCCCGATAGTCCAGTCTTGATGGTTGAACTTGAGATCACTGAAGTCAACACCGGTTGTGATGTCGGTCGTTTCTTCCATGTCTGAGAAGTGTTCGTCTGTGCAAGAAGTCATGGTTGCACCGAAAATAACGAACAAAGAAAATGCCACGAGGCGGATGGCTTTTACTACTACCTCTGTCAAAGTACTTTTCATATGAATATTTTTTTTTGTTATTATTTTTTTATTTGATGCTGGTCTGTCCGACTTCGAGATGTTTTCTCTACTAAAATCAAGCATGTAAACAAAAATAGTTTAATTGTTTATCTGCTTAATAACCAACGATTTTGAAATCTCTTTTTTTATAATTATATG
>JAZPXS010000232.1:0-3421 GCA_045543775.1 Clostridia bacterium | reverse complement strand
GAAGCAATCGACGTCGAGTGCAGGGTAATGCCCATAGAAGAAGCAAATAAATTAGGTGCAATGAGCCTCTTTGGTGAAAAGTACGGCAGCGAAGTAAGAGTTGTTAAGATGGGCGATTTCAGCCTTGAGTTCTGTGGCGGTACACACGTAAAGAACACTGCATCCATTGGACTTTTCAAGATTCTTTCCGAAACCTCTGCCGCAGCAGGCGTAAGAAGAATAGAAGCCATCACAGGTGCCGGCATACTTAAATATCTTGCAGAAAAGGAAGAGCTTATTGCAAACATCGGCTCAGCCCTTAAGTGTGCACCCCAGGAGAGCGTTTCCAAGATAGAAGCACTTCAGGCAGACAACAAAGCTCTTTCCAAAGAGATAGAAGCTCTCAAGGAGAAGATGGCAGGCGGCGGTATTGATGATATGAAAAATAATGCCGTTGATGTAAACGGTGTTAAGGTTATCACAGGCAAAATTGCCGGTGCCGATGTAAACACCCTCCGCAAAATCGGTGACAATATGAAGGATGCCTTTGACAGCGAAGTTACAATAATCGCATCGGAATCCGACGGCAAAGTTACCCTCATCTGTTCTGCAAACAAAAATGCAGTGGCAAAGGGTATTCACTGCGGTATGATTATAAAGAACATTGCATCCCACGTGGGCGGCTCCGGCGGCGGCAGACCTGACAGTGCTCAGGCAGGCGGTAAGGATGCCTCCGGTATGGACAAGGCTCTCGAAGCTGCAGTGGAAACAGTTAAAGAACAGGTTAAATAACAAAGGAGATGTTTTTATGTCAGATTGTATCTTTTGCAAGATAGCATCGGGACAGATTCCTACTAATTATATATATGAGGATGAAAAAGTAGTTGCTTTTAATGACATTGAGCCTCAGGCACCTACTCATATACTCATAATCCCAAAGGAGCACATTGCTTCTGCGTTGGAGCTTTCTGAGGATAACGCAGAAATAGTTTCCCACATTTTTCTTGTTGCGTCAAAGATTGCAAAGGAAAAAGGCTTTGCCGATGACGGCTTCCGCCTTGTGAACAACTGCGGAAAAGACGGCGGTCAGACCGTGGGACACCTGCATTTCCACCTTCTTGCAGGCAGATATCTGCAGTGGCCTCCCGGCTGATAAAAAATTTATCTTGACAGGTCGTATAATTTTTTGTATAATGTAATAGTGTAATTTTGTCTTACCCGTTATGTGTTAAAAAGCAAGGCAGTAACGGAGGGAGGGAATTTTAATGGCAGAAATCAGAATTAAAGATAATGAATCCTTGGATAGTGCTCTCCGCAGATTTAAGAGACAGTGTGCAAAATCCGGTGTTTTATCCGAAATCAGAAAGAGAGAACACTACGAGAAGCCAAGCGTTAAACGCAAGAAGAAGTCCGAGGCTGCAAGAAAGCGTTCCTATAAATAATTAAATCCTTTGTGTAAGGAGGTTTTGACATTGAGTATAAAAGAAACTTTATCTCAGGATCTTAAACTCGCTTTAAAAGAAAAGGATACTATACGAAAAAATACCGTACAAAGTATACGGGCCGCAATACTCCAGTTTGAGAAGGACAACCTCACCGAGCTTACAGACGACGGCATCCTTGATGTTATCGCCAAGGAGCTCAAAAAACGCAAGGATGTTCTCCCCGAATACGAAAAGAGCGGCAGAGAAGATTTAATAACACAGTTAAACAGAGAAATAGAAATTGTAATGGGTTATTTACCTTCCCAATTATCTGAGGACGAGTTGGACGAAATTGTATTAAAAGCCATAGAGGAAACCGGTGCTTCTGCTATGAAGGATATGGGTGCTGTTATGGCGGCGGTAATGCCAAAGGTAAGAGGCAGAGCCGATGGCAGGATGATAAACACACTTGCCAAAAAACATTTAATGTAGCATTAAAATTAAGGGGAAGCTGTCCGGCTTCCCTTTATTTTTTATATTTCAAAAATCCCAGGAGGCGATTTGCGTGCTGAAACTCTTTTTTCCGGATATGGAAGTAAAAAATGTGTTTGAATTAGACGAGAAATTTTTTTCTGCCAATAATATAAAAGGTGTGATTTTTGATATTGATAACACCCTTGTTACCCACGACACCCATACGCCTACGGAAGAGATTCTGGATTATTTCAAAGCTCTTGAGGAAAAAGGCATCAGAATTGCCATAGTTTCCAATAACCATGCCCAAAGGGTTGAAAAATTCTGCCGTGACCTCGGTTATCCGTTTATAGCAAGAGCCTGGAAGCCTTTTAAAAAGAACCTCAGAGAGATACAAAATCGCTTGGAACTCAAAGAAGAGGAAATGTGCCTTGTGGGCGATCAGATTTTTACTGATATATACGGTGCAAACCGTATGGGATATTTTTCGGTGCTTGTAACGGCAGTTGGCAAAAATGAAACAAATCTTGTTGCCGTAAAAAGAATTTTTGAAAAGCTTGTGCTTCGCAGGTATCACAAAAACCTGCAAAAAAAATGCAGAAAGCAATAACCCTTTTCGACAATTATATTTTGAAACAGTCCGGTAATTGTGTTTGATTGTGTGTGCCGATATTTTCGGTATATTAAGATTTTACTGTGCAGGGGCAGCTAACCCCTGCATTTTTACTAAAGGAAAGGTCTTTTTTGTGCCGGGTTTTGGGCATAAAACAACAATCAGAAAAAATTTCAAAATTTTGTAAAAAAAGTGTTGACAAACCCAAATCGATGTGATATATTAGTAAAGCACCGCAAGTGAGGGGCATTGATACTAAAAAAGAATTTGAAAAAAATTAAAAAAATTCTAAAAAAAGTATTGACAAACTCCTTCGGATGTGATATTATAATCAAGTCGCTTGCGAAAACCTCTGCTTAAGAGGTCGGCGATAAGTGACGCTTGGTCTTTGAAAAATGAACAGCATATTTAAAGTAATGAGGTTCTCGTTAATTAAATGAGAATGTACTTTGAGAGTACTTTTAAACTTTAGTAAATTTCGTTAGTTGTTTTTAATGAGCTAATGAACTTATCTAAGAACTTTAAAAGTCTGTGTGACAGACTTTAATATTTTTTTAGAGAGTTTGATCCTGGCTCAGGACGAACGCTGGCGGCGTGCCTAACACATGCAAGTCGAGCGGGAATTTACAGATTGAAGCTTCGGCAGATTTCTGTAAAGGATAGCGGCGGACGGGTGAGTAACGCGTGAGTAACCTGCCCTTAAGAGGGGGATAACACACCGAAAGGTGTGCTAATACCGCATAACATACATTTGCCGCATGACAGATGTATCAAAGATTTATCGCTTAAGGATGGACTCGCGTCTGATTAGATAGTTGGTGAGGTAACGGCTCACCAAGTCGACGATCAGTAGCCGAACTGAGAGGTTGATCGGCCACATTGGGACTGAGACACGGCCCAGACTCCTACGGGAGGCAGCAGTGGGGAATAT
>JAZPXS010000231.1:0-2424 GCA_045543775.1 Clostridia bacterium | reverse complement strand
CAACAAGGACATTTATAATTTTGTATTGTATCCATCGTCTTTACCTCCTTTAAACTGAGCAGACTGCTGTTTGGGGATTTAAAACACGTCCGCAATGAGGACAAAACTGCATTCCTTTTGAAACCACAGTTCCGCATTCAGGACACGCCTTATGTTTAGATTTGTAAATATCATAAAGCGTAGATTTTGTGAGCTTAGCCCTACAAATAGAGCAAGTTGTATTTTCGCTATTTTGAAGAGAGTGGCAGTTTGGACACACCGAAAGTTTCTTCATGGCGTCCGAGCCAAATCCAAAACGTGAAAGAGAATCCTTTCTAATTACATTCTGCAATTTTATCTTCATTTTCTTCACCTCCATATAACAACCTTGTACCGCACATATGACAAAAATACGATGGATCAGATGTTTTTGCACCGCATTGGGGACAATATTCCGGGTAATCTTCAATGGGAGTGCACATAACACAGTTCAAAACATCCGGATTATACATTACATTTATAATCCACCTGCCACACTTATGGCATTGATTAAAGAGTGCCTTTGCATAAGTATTCCAGGCGAGCATCAGCTCTTCATCGGGAGTATCTGCTTTGACCGGAGCTGTGGTACAAATTAAAGCATCCGACAAGTCACAAAAAAACTGATACTTGTTTCCGTTTGGCGTTTGCTGACGTTTGTAATTCGCTGTCTTTTTTTCATTCATGGGTAACCTCAGCTCCTTTTCATAATAAAAAAGTTTAGCAATTTTTACCGAAATTTTCGCAAAAGATTGACTGAATCAACATTTTGTGATATAATATATAAAACATAAATTTCAAATTTCGAAAGATAAATGTATATCCTCTCTGAAATTTACAATTATATTTTATCTCTGATTTTATTAAAAGTCGCCACACTTTCAAAAAGTTTTAGTGTGGGAAAACAAACTTTTTTGAAGGAAGTGTGGTAAAAAGTGTGGGTTTTGGTGTGGGATGGTGTGGGGATACGAAAAAACACCCCATATCCGAAGGAGAAAGCATTATGAATAAATTAAAATCTAATTTAGTTGGTTTTTTACTGATACCACTCTTGCTTTTATCCGGTTGTACTCCAATCGGAAATAAGACTACAAGCATGACATTTATATATATGGCAACTACTTTTTTAGCTTTTTTGCTTTTGATTGGATATTTCTTCAGTATAAAGAAAAAAGAAAAATGGTTTTATGTGTTATTTACATCTGTCTTTGTTGTAAATATCGGATACCTTATGCTGTCCGTGTCAGACACATTGGATATGGCACTTTGGGCTAACCGTATTGCATACCTCGGTTCGGTATTCCTGCCGCTTTCAATGCTCAAAACTATACAGAAAATTTCAAAATTGAAATATCCCAAATGGGTTAATGGTGTTTTAATAGGCATTTCTGCCGTAGTGTTTTTTATAGCAGCAAGTCCCGGATGGCTTGATATATACTATAAATCAGTTACCCTTGAAACTATTGACGGTGTTTCTGTTCTGAATAAAGAATATGGTTCATGGCATAGTATTTATCTTTTCTACTTGCTTGGATATTTTACAATGATGATAGCGACAATGGTATATGCTATCGTTACAAAGAAGATAGAATCAACCTCTCACGCAATCATTATTTTAGTTGCAGTATTCGTAAATATTCTTGTATGGCTTCTTGAACAACTTGTCAAAATTGATTTTGAAATTTTATCAATTTCATATATTATAACGGAGCTTTTCTTAATCAGTGTATATCTTATGATTCAAAATCAGGAAAAACTGATTGCGGCTTTAAAAGCACAGACTATAACAGCACCTCAAACGGCAAGTTCTGATTTAAAGAAAGATTCAAAGGAATTTATTGAACATTGCAAATTCATTGTTGAGCAACTACCAAAGCTCACGCCCACAGAGCGTTCTATTTATGATTGTTATCTTGCAGGAAAATCTACAAAAGAAGTATTGTCAGAACTTTCAATTATGGAGAATACATTGAAGTTCCACAACAAAAACTTATACAGCAAATTGGGCGTTACATCACGAAAACAACTCATCGAATATGCAAAAGCCATTCTCGCATCTGCTGCGAAGGAGGATTAAATAAGGGATGACACTTTCCGATAGATTAAATAAAATAATTGACGAGCAAAATATATCAAAAATTGAATTTGCTCGTCGCATCGGTGTTACAAAGAATTATATATACATTCTCACAGGTAACAGCCGAAAAGACACAGACCAAAACAAAGTTATATCACCTATGCTTGCCAAAATCATTTCAATGGAATTTGGTTATGATGAAAATTGGATTTTAAATGGTGATGAATAAGTGAATATATGATAAGAGCCTCCGAGGACAACTCCCCGGAGGCTCTGTTTTTGCGTACTATCTACTTTCTAAAATCAGGTTTTACGGATTGATAAATCCT
>JAZPXS010000230.1:0-16149 GCA_045543775.1 Clostridia bacterium | reverse complement strand
ACGCCTCCTTTAAATTTGGTAGCTTCATTTTATCAGAAGGCATTTAATTTGACGAATGTGCGGATAAAAATATATAAAAAAAGAGATAAAACCGGTTAAAGTTTTATCTCCTGAGATTTCGATATTATTGTTTTTCAAGTTTACTATTAAAATTAGGATAGTCAAGATATAATAAAAATCCGAACCCTTCACCGATTGGTACAAGGTTCGGATTTCTACTGTTTGGTGCGGATAACAGGACTTGAACCTGCATGAAATTGCTTTCACATGGACCTGAACCATGCGCGTCTGCCAATTCCGCCATATCCGCATAAATATTAAAATTTCAAAAAAGGAAATCGCATACCAAATACTCAACTATTCGGCATGCGATTTGGAATTGGTGCGAGCAGTGGGACTTGAACCCACACGTCATAAACACACGCCCCTCAAACGTGCCTGTCTGCCAATTCCAGCATGCTCGCGTTTCAACAGTGACTAGTATAACACAACAGAATGACTTTGTCAACAAAAAAATTAAAAAAATTTCAAAAATTTGAAAAATATTTATTTATATCTCAACGTTTGATACTAAACCGTTAAAAAACGCTTGAAGTCAACTCTTTTTGGCATTTAGAATAATGATAATTTGTTTCCTTAAAAGCAGAGGAACAGAAGATATATATTTAAGAAGATGATTTATCAAACTACTTAAAGTTTATAAAACTGAATAATAAGGACTTCTTATATTTTTACCATATTTTCACCATAATGAAAAAGGGGCATAAAGAATATACAATAATCTTCACACCCCAAGTCGTATTAATTATAATATTATACAGATAAGTCCGCCTGAGCCTTCGTTAATAATTCTCTGGAGGGTTTCCTGAAGCTTATATCTGGCATCTTCGGGCATCCTCATGAGCTTTCCTCGAAGGTCTTCGTTCACAAGATCATGCAGTGATTTTCCGAATATATTTGTATTCCAGATTGATTTGGGATCAACCTCAAACTCTTTGAGCAGATAGTGTACAAGCTCTTCTGATTGCTTTTCGCTTCCGACAATAGGGGATACGGCGGTTTCTATGTCTGCCCGTATCATATGTATACTCGGTGCACTTGCCTTTAGGCGTACTCCAAATTTACTGCCTTGTTTTACTATTTCCGGTTCTTCCAGAGTAAGTTCATCAATGCCGGGGGAAACAATTCCGTATCCGGTTGCCTTTACCTCCTCAAGAGCCGAAGCTATTTTGTCGTATTCATATTTTGTCTTGGAAAGTGACCGCATAAGGCTCATAAGGGAATCTTTCCCTGATATTTCAAATCCGGTTTCCTCGCCCAAAATCCGATAGTAAAGGTCTTCGTCGGTGTTCACTTTAACCCTCACGGTACCGTCACCCAAGTTTATGGATGATATCTCAGAGCTTGTAATGGCTTCGCTTAGGTTCAGACATTCGGATATGGATTTTGCATCGCTGATTTTGGAAACATTTTTAATGGAAGAAAGAATATTGGTAAAAATCTCTTTTTTGAGCCAATGCTCATTTTCAAGAACATCCACCCAGTCGGGCATATCAACACCGACCTCTTTTAATGGAAATTCAAAAAGAACCTTTTCAATTATTGAGTTGATATCTTCCACAGTAAGCTCGGAGCAGTTTACATTCATTACAGGTACATTGTGTTTTGCTTCTATACTGGACTTAATGGCTCTGGCGGATGTTCCCTCGGGGTTAGTTGAGTTGAGCAGTACCACAAAAGGTTTTCCGAGTTCTTTGAGTTCGTTTATTACTCTGTCCTCAGCAGGGATATAGCTTTCCCGTTCTATGTCGGTTATTGTTCCGTCAGTGGTAACTACAAGTCCGATATTGGAATGGTCGCAAATGACTTTGTTTGTGCCTATTTCTGCCGCTTGGCTAAAAGGTATTTCTGTATCAGACCAGGGTGTTTTTACCATACGGGGAGCGTTTTCTTCTATGTAGCCAAGTGCCGAGTCAATTATGTATCCTACACAGTCTATCATTCTGACATTAAACTTTGCATTGCCGGATAGTGCTATTTCCACAGCTTCGTTTGGTATGAATTTCGGTTCCGTTGTCATTATTGTTTTTCCGCTGCTGCTCTGGGGGAGTTCGTCCTTGGCTCTTTCACGTTTAAATGCGTTGTCGATGTTGGGAATTACCAGCAAGTCCATGAATTTTTTAATAAAAGTGGATTTTCCCGTTCGTACGGGACCTACAACACCAATGTATACATCTCCTCCGGAACGCTTGGATATGTCGTTGTAGATATTGTATTCTGCCATATGTTTTCCTCCATACATTGTACTTTTTTGTACATTGTATGATGAGAAGACAAATATTATGCAATGTTGTATATATAA
This sequence comes from Clostridia bacterium, assembly GCA_045543775.1. GTDB lineage: Bacteria > Bacillota > Clostridia > UMGS1810 > UMGS1810 > RGIG8748. Next base: position 13,787 of record JAZPXS010000230.1, on the reverse strand, counting down.
AAAAGCTTTAACCAAAATTAAGGGTTAAAGCTTCTTTGTTTACATTCTGACTATTATCTTTTTGGGACAAGCATCAGCACAGGCACCGCAGTCCGTGCACTTGGAGTAATCTATTTTTGCGAGGTTATTTTCTACCTTTATTGCTTCGGCTTCGCATTTCTTTTCGCAAAGCTTACATCCTATACATCCGGTATCACAGTAGTTTTTAACTTGTGCACCCTTGTCGGTAGATGAGCAGGAAACATAAACTCTGTTTCTCTTTGGTACCATTTCGATTATACCCTTGGGGCAAGCTGCAGTACATCTTGCACAGCCTGCACATTTTTCGTCATCGATATGGGCAATGCCGTTTTCGATGGTAATGGCATCAAATTCACATACTGCCATGCAGCTTCCAAGTCCCATACAGCCATATTGACAGGATTTGGGGCCACCGTTTAACTGCATTGCGGTAAAGCAATCGTCAATACCGGTAAAGTCATATTTATTCACACAGTGCTCACTTGTTCCGGCACATTTGAGTCTTGCGGTTTTCTTTTCCACCTTGCCTGCCGCAATACCCATTATGCCGCATACGATAGCGTTCTTTTCGTCTGTCATAAGATTACATTTGGTGGCAGATTCGCCGTTATTTACAATAGCCTCTGCAAGCGCGGAGCAGCCTGTGTAACCGCATCCGCCGCAGTTTGCACCGGGCAGACATTCCAGAACCTGATCTATTCTTTCATCCTTTTCCACCTTAAATACAATGGAAGCAAAAGCCAGCAGGGCACCAAAGAACAGTCCGATTGCACCAATGGCAAGTGCGGGAATTAAAATATTCATATCCGTACCCTCCTTTTAAAATGCAAGTCCCTGGAAACCAAGGAAAGCCATAGCGATAAGACCTGCGGTGATAAGTGCAATGGGGAATCCCCTGAGAGCCTTTGGTATGTCGGCAGTTTCAAGTCTTTCTCTCACGCCTGCAAAAAGCACAATGGCAAGAGTAAAGCCAATAGCCGCACTAAAGGCATACCATACGGATTCAAGGAAGTTGTAGCCTCTTTCCACATTGAGAAGTGTAACACCCAGAACAGCACAGTTGGTGGTTATAAGGGGCAGATATATGCCCAGTGCGTTGTAAAGGGCAGGCAGAGTTTTTGCTACAAACATCTCAACAAACTGAACCAGTGCCGCAATTAGGAGTATAAATGAAAGTGTCTGGAGATACTCTACATTAAGCGGTACCAGAACATAGTTGTATACAAGGTTGGTAAGAGCCGAGGCAAGAACCATAACAAAGGTTACTGCCATACCCATACCGAGAGCGGTGTTGGTTTTTTTGGAAACGCCCAGGAAAGGGCAGATACCGTAGAATTTAACAAGAACAAAGTTTTCAACAAAAATTGCCGCAACGGACAACTCAATAAAACGGGCAAAATCCATTATTTGTTTCCTCCTTTATTCTTTTTTGATTTTATAACATTGAGTATTGCAAGTACTGTTCCCAGAACAATAAAAGCACCGGGAGGAAGAATGAACATTATTGCAGGTTCATAAAGACCGCCGAAAATGTCAAATCCAAGAATAGTGCCGGCACCGATTATTTCTCTTACTGCACCGAGAACGCTGAGCCCCAAAGTAAATCCAAGTCCCATACCAAGTCCGTCCATAGCGGATGGAACAGGGGAGTTTTTGGATGCAAAGCTCTCTGCTCTGGCAAGAATTATGCAGTTAACAACTATAAGGGGAATAAAAAGTCCCAGAGCATCGGAGATAGAAGGGAGATAAGCCTTAAGGAGCATTTCTATGATACTTACAAATGCTGCAATTATTACTATGTATGACGCAATTCTTATTTTTGAGGGAATAAGCTTTCTCACAAGGGATATAGCTACATTTGAGCACACCAGCACAAATGTGGCAGAAAGTCCCATACCAAGTGCATTAATAAGCGATGTGGTTGTAGCCAGAGTAGGGCACATACCAAGAAGCTGTACAAAGGTGGGGTTTTCGTTTATAAGTCCGTTTGTAAAAGCCTTTACAGATGATGTTTTTTCAGCCATTATTCTCCCTCCTTTTCCATAAGTACCTTTGCGGCTTCAAGAGCATCGTTTACACCCTTTGCCACTGCCTTTGAGGTAATTGTGGCACCGCTTATGGCGTTAATTTCGTTTCCTTTTGCGTTTCCGGTTTTAACAACCGAAATGGTGTCTGATTTGCCGTCGAACTGTGATATCCAATCAAAATCTGTGGCTTTTGCACCAAGACCGGGAGTTTCGGAAAGATTAGTAACTCTTACACCGCTTAGGGTTCCGTCTTTTTTGACACCAACCATCATTGTTATCACACCGCCAAAGCCTGATGTTTCGGATTTGAAGCAATATCCCACTGTATTGCCGTCTGCGTCTTTGCCTATATAAGCTTCGGCAACACCTTGGGCTTCGGCAAGGTCAAATGATGAGGCATCCGGCAGAACTTCGAGTTTTGCAGTGTTTTCCGCTTCAAGCTTAAGCTCTGCTATTCTGCCTTTTGTAAGGTCATTGGCAAGAACCAGAAGAAGAGTACATACAAAAACAATTGCAAACAGTATTGCGGCAAGCTTTAGAATAAATTTTACATTTTTCATCTGGATTTCACCGCCTTACCGAAGAGTTTAGGCTTGCAGGCCTTATCAATAAGAGGTGTAACAATGTTCATTATAAGGATAGCGTAGGTTACACCCTCAGGGTATCCGCCGTACACTCTTATTACTCCGGTAATTATACCGGCACCCAGAGCGTATATAAACTGTCCCTTTGCAGTAAGGGGACTTGTGGTGTAGTCGGTTGCCATAAAGAAACCTCCGAGCATCGCACCGCCGGAGAGTATGGAGAACAGGAAGTCTCCCTGACACAAACCGTTTTTGGTAAACAAAAATCCAAAAATACCGAGGCTTACAAGATATGTAACGGGTATAACGGGGGTTATTACCTTGCGGACAATGAGGTATATACCGCCAATTAAGAGAAGGAGTGCGGAAACCTCACCGATACAGCCATTGATGTTGGTACCGAGGAACAAATCAAGAAGATTGGGAAGGTTTGTTCTGCCTTCCTTGAGAAGTGCAAGAGGAGTTGCGGAGGAAACACCGTCCACTCCCCATGTGGTCATAGCCACAGGCCATGATGCCAGAAGAAAAGCTCTTGCCGCAAGGGCAGGGTTAACAATGTTCTGACCGAGACCGCCAAAGAAGCACTTTACTATTATTATTGCAAATACACCGCCTGCAATGGGGATGTATAAGGGTACGCTCACCGGGAGGCACATTGCAAGGATAAGACCTGTAACTGCCGCACTAAGGTCAGATACCGATTGCTTTTTGCCGCAGCATTTGTTCCATATGTACTCACTGGCAACGCAAGAGGCTACGCATAGTGCCGATACCAGAAGTGCTCTTATGCCAAAGAAGAATACAGAGCCTATAAGGGCAGGCATAAGTGCAATTATTACATCACGCATTGTTGTGGATATGTACCTGTGCTTGCGGATGTGTGGAGCATAGGAAATTTGAAGATTTTCACTCATTATCTGCACCTCATTTCTTTTGTCTTAGTTTGGCTTTTGCCATCTTTATGTTTTGTGTTATGTTTTGTCTGCTTGGACAGGTGTAGGAACACAGTCCGCATTCTATACAGTCCATAATATTGAGCTTTGCAAGCTCGTCAAAGTTTTCGGCCTTGCAGTTGGCGTTAAGAAGAGCGGGAACAAGTCCCATAGGACAGGCAGACACACATTTTCCGCACTTTACACAGTTCACGGTTGCGTTTTCATCAAGCTCTTCCTCTGTAAAGGCAAGGATTGCCGATGTTCCCTTTATTGTGGGGACATCCATAGAGTACTGGGACATACCCATCATGGGGCCGCCCATTATTACTTTTTTTGTTTTTTCAAAATCACATTCTGCCGCTTCCAGAATATCCCTGAAAGATGTTCCGGTTTTCACACGGAAGTTGGCAGGTTTTTTAATGCCGCTTCCCGATACTGTTACTATACGGCTCATCACACACTTTCTGTAAACCAGTGCATTGTACACAGCTATGCAGGAGTCGATGTTATTTACCACTACACCCACATCAGCAGGAAGCTTACCGCTTGGTACTTCTCTTCCGGTGATGGCTTTTATAAGGTGCTTCTCACTTCCCTGAGGATACTTGGTTTTGAGTATCGCAACCTCTGTTCCGGGAAAGCTTGGTGCAACAGCTTTCATTGCACTTATTGCCTCGGGCTTGTTGTTTTCTATACCAATCACGCATTTTTCAACACCGAGTATGCCTTTAATAAGCTCAGCACCCTTGAAGATGTTGACGGGTGTTTCTATCATAAGACGGTAGTCACTGGTGAGATATGGCTCACATTCCGCACCGTTTATTATGAGGCAGTCTATATTTTTGTCTTCGGGGGGATTGAGCTTTACATGAGTAGGGAATGTAGCTCCGCCCAGACCTACAAGTCCCATATCACGGATTATATCCAGCTTTTCTTTTTTGGTAAGGGACTGTGCATCCGTTCTTTCAAAGATGGAGGGTTCACACTCGTCCATAAAATCATTTTCAATAACAACGGACAAAACCTGTCTTCCGTTTGGATGGAGACGGGGTTCAATGTGTGTTACCGTACCGGAAACGGAGGAATGTATGGGAGCGGAGATAAAGGCATCGCTGTCTCCGATTTTTTGTCCTGCAAGTACTCTCTGTCCCACTTCAACTATGGGAGTACAGGGTGCACCTATATGCTGCTGCATAGGGTATACCATTATTTTTGATGGCTTAAGCTCGGTAATGGCACAGTTGGCAGTTTCTGCCTTGTGGTCATTGGGATGCAAGCCACCTTTGAATGTTAATGCTTTCAAACTATCGGCACCTCATTTCTTATATTTTGTGTTCTCTCAAAAGACCTTGTTTGATATCCCAAAGCTTCTGGGATAAATCCACATAGTAGGTATGGGGATTTTCAAATCTTTTGACTTCATTCCAGATACCGTCCACTTCTTTCTTGCAGTAGGAACGGATATCTTCAACATTTGGCGATGTGTATACACACTCACCGTTTCGGAATATGGGAACAAGAAGTTCTCTTGTGTAGTAATCTGTTATGGTTTTTCTCTTCCATATGTGCTCAGGATTGAATATTTCATAATCCGAACCGTCAGGGAGAGGTTCATCATTTAGCATAATAAGGTCTGCAATTGCCTTGTCATTTTCCTTGGAATAGAATCTGACAAGCTTTTTGTTGCAGGGGGTTGTTATCTTTGCTGTGTTTTCGCTTAGTTTGATTTTGGGTGTTTCACTGCCATCTTCATTGTACACTGCAGTCAGCTTGTAAACTCCGCCGAATACCGGCTCACTGCTTGATGTTATAAGCCTTTCGCCAACACCAAAGGAGTCGATTTTTGCCCCCTGATGTATAAGGTCACGGATGATGTATTCATCAAGAGAGTTTGATGCTACAATTTTCACATTTGTAAGACCTTCCTTGTCAAGTGCCTCACGCACCTTGGAAGATAAATATGCAATGTCACCGCTGTCAATACGCACACCAACAGGTTTATGGCCGTTTGGTATGAGGTATTCCTTAAATACCTTTATTGCGTTGGGAAGTCCGGATGTTATTACATTGTAGGTGTCAATAAGGAGTGTGCAAGCATCCGGATAGGTTTTTGCATATGCGAGAAAAGCTTCGTATTCACTGTCAAAAAGCTGTATCCAGCTGTGTGCCATAGTACCAAGGGCAGGTATTGAAAATTTTTGTTCTGCAATGGTGCAGGCAGTACCGCAGCAGCCTGCAATATATGCGGCACGGGCACCGTTTACTGCACCGGTGCTTCCCTGAGCTCTTCTGGAGCCGAATTCCATAACAGCTCTGCCTTTTGCCGCTCTTACTATGCGGTTGGTCTTGGTGGCAATAAGGCATTGGTGGTTTATGGTTATAAGAAGCATTGTTTCGATAAGCTGTGCCTCTATTGCGGGACCGATAACCTTTACTATGGGTTCACCCGGAAAAATGGGAGTTCCCTCAGGAATTGCATAAACATCGCAGGAAAACTTGAAGTTTTTGAGATAAGTGAGAAATTCCTCGCAAAACAGATTTTTTGAGCGTAGATATGCTATATCCTCATCGGTAAACGTGAGATCTTTAAGGTAATCAATAAGCTGCTCAACACCTGCCATAACGGCAAAACCGCCGCCGTCAGGTATTTTGCGGAAGAACATATCAAAGCAGACACGTTTTTGCCCCATACCGTGACAAAAATATCCGTTTGACATAGTTAGCTCGTAGAAATCCATAAGCATAGTCAGGTTTTCTCGGCAGTTCATAGGTGTTTCCTCCTTGGGTACCATTGTTGGTAAAAGTGTAGCCACCGGAAAATGAACAGAATTCCAATGGCTAAGAAGTAGTGAAAATATTATCCGTTTATTGCTTCCTCCAACCAGTATGCACCGATATCAAGTGCACGGTAAAGTCCCTCACGCTCGGCTTTTTTCTCCACACGTCCGTCACACATAAGCGAAACTACTACATCGTTTGCAAGCTCGAGGTCCTGATAGGTTTCGGTATCAAGGATTTCTATACATACATAGTATTTGTCGGCAATGTCACCGTAGATAACGGTGTTTCCTCTTTTTACAAGAGGCCTGTTTTTGTATATGAGAGCAGTCTGCTCTTTCTTTTTTGCCAAGATATATCACTCCTATATAATAAATAATACTTATTTTAACACATAAAACCACAAATGTAAAGTAATAATAAGAAAAAACAAGAAAAAGCAAACAAAAAAGAGGGTGTTTTTATGGCGATTTTGTTTTTGAGGACAATAATAGTATATGCATTTGTAGTTTTTTCCTTGCGTCTTATGGGAAAAAGACAGATAGGACAGCTTCAACCGTCAGAACTTGTAGTGGCAATTATGATATCCGACCTTGCCACGATGCCTATGAGCGATGTGTCAGTGCCGCTTCTGTACGGCATAGTTCCTATACTTACTTTGGTAATATGTGAAATGCTCTTGTCTTTTCTGAGCCTCAAAAATGAAAAAATCAGAGTATTTCTCAGCGGACGTCCTCAGGAGCTTGTAAAAAACGGAAAACTTTGTGTAGATGAAATGCTTTCATCCCGTATAAATATAGATGACCTTATGGAGGAGCTTCGCAAAGCCGGATATTTCAGCTTGAGCGATATAGATACTGCAATATTGGAAACGGGAGGAACCGTGTCGGTGATTCCGTCAGCAGACAGCGAGCCGGTAACAAAAAAAGATATGGAGATAGAGAGCCCGCAGACTATTGTACCGTATATTTTTGTAGCGGATGGCAGTGTGCGTCATAGTGAGCTCAAGCGTAGCGGAAGAAATGATGTATGGCTGAAAAAAACGCTGAAAAACCACAAACTTTCCTCGCCGGAAGATGTGTTTCTTATGTCAGAGGACGGCGATGGAAATCTGTTTATACAGAGAAAGGAGAAAAAGAAATGAGAGACGAGATTGTTGCCGCAATAATTTTTGTGCTGCTCATATGCCTTTTCACCTTCAATTCGTATATAGTTCATAACAGGTGTAACGGACTTATTGAGGAAATAGAAGGTACGGAAAAGCTTCTGAAAAAAGAGGGGGATTCCGGAGAGGTAATGGACGACGTGTATGAAAAATGGAACAGCCAGAAGAAAGCCCTCTTTTATCTTTGCGGACATTCACTTATAATGGAAATTGATGAAAATATAATCCTCGGCAGGGAATATGCAAAGGAAAAAGAGACTCTAAGAGCCGTTCGATGTCTCCGCAAGGCACGGATTATACTGGAAGATTTGTCGGACAGAGAAAAAATAAAGCTTGACAATATTTTTTGATTGAAATATTATTGTATATATGCTAATATAATAATACGGAGCTGTGAAAAATGAGAATAATGGGAATTGATTACGGTGATTCAAGAGTCGGCCTTGCACTTTCGGACCCTTTGGGCATAACTGCACAGGGACTTATGACTTTGCCAAATAAGGTTTACGACAAGATGCTTTTGCGTCTTGTGGATATCATAAAGGAGCATAAGGTAGAAAAAATCGTTCTCGGACTTCCCAAAAATCTGAACGGAACATCGGGAGACAGAATAGAGGTTACAAGAAAGTTTGCTTGTGACCTTACAGACAAACTTCCCGGTATGAAAATTGTATTCTGGGATGAGAGACTTACCACAGTTCAGGCGGCGGGTATACTCAATGTAACCAATACACGCGGCAAGGATAGAAAAAACGTCATAGACACTGTTGCGGCATCTATAATACTTCAGAGTTATCTGGATAGCCTCAGCTGATAATATTTATTACAAGGAGAATATTTATGGAAGAGAATAACATCATAACACTCACAGGCGAAAATGATGAGCAGTTCGATTTTGAAATAGCAGATTCATTTGAGCTTGACGGCAATAAGTACATCGCACTTTTGCCTCCCGAAAATCCTGATGAGGAAGAAGAGGACGAGGTTCTCATAATGAGAATAGAAAGTGAAGATGATGAAGAAACTGTCCTCACCCAGATAGAAGATGACGAAGAGCTTGATAAAGCCTTTGAGATGTTCAAGGACAGATGTGCAGATCTTTTTGATTTTGCAGATTGATTTTGGACTCCCTGCGGTGTTCGTGAGATGGATTATTTTAACCAACACATTTAAAACGGAATCCCAATCTCCGAGTGTGGCTGTATACCCGGCATAGCGACTTTGTGCCCTTGTAAGACCGGGAAACAATAAGCATTCGGGCGGAGTCCACCTGCACATGCAGGGCTAAAATACATCCTGAAAAACACGGCACAGCGGGGATTTTTTATGTATATAAAATACAGTTCTCCAAATATTATACATATCAAATTTATTTGGAGTGAAGCAAGTGAAAAACAGAACAAAGCTTGTATTTTTTGGATTTTTGTCAGGACTTTGCAACGGGCTTTTCGGCTCCGGCGGAGGGATGGTTGTAGTTCCGTTTTTGCAGAAAAACGGACTGGATACAAAAAAAGCCCACGCCACTGCAATTTTTGTCATACTTCCTCTTACTGTTGTAAGTATAATAAGATATTCATCTTTTGCTTCCGTAGGATGGAAGACCGCATTACCGATTTGCGTCGGAGGAGTTGCAGGCTCTTTTGCGGGTGCACGCTTTCTTAAAAAGATACCTGACAAATTTCTCAAGGATGCCTTCAGCATTGTTATGATAATTGCCGCAGTAAGGATGGTGATATCATGATGCTTGTTCTGGCCAGTATTATATCCGGTGCCATAGGCGGTATGGGAATAGGCGGCGGAGTGATACTCATACCCGTACTTACGGGTTTTTTTGATATAAGTCAGAAAAATGCCCAGTTTATAAACCTTTTGTATTTTGTTCCGGTTGCTCTTTGTGCTCTTATCATCCATATCCGTCGGGGACGGGTGGATATGAAAAGAGGCATTTTTATGGCACTGGGAGGTATTCTGGGTGCATTTCCGGGAACCTTTGCTGCACAGAAAATCAGCGTGGAAATATTAAGAAAATTGTTTGGCTTTTTCCTTTTTGTAATAGGTGTAACAAGGTTAAAAAAATCAAAACGGGAGAGAAAGATATGAATGCAGGAATAGAAATTTTTAAAAGATCCCTTATGGGAAAGAGAGTATTTGTTTTGGGTATCGGAGTAAGCAATCTGCCTGCCCTTAACTTTTTCGGCGGATGCGGTGCAATTGTTACCGCCTGCGATATGAAAACGGAGGATAAGTTTCCCGAGGAGGTTTTAAAAACCGTAAATACCGTGTGCGACAACTGCTATTTTGGTGAGGATTATCTTGACCACCTGGACGAGGCTGATATAATAGTCAAATCTCCCGGAATAAATCCTGCAATAAAACAGATTGCAGATGCACGCAAAAACGGTAAGGAAATTACCAGTGAAATAGAAATTTTTATGTCCCTCTGCCCCTGCAAAATGATTGCCGTAACAGGAAGTGACGGAAAGACAACCACCACAACCCTTATATACAAAATTCTTTCGGAAGAGGGGTACAGGTGCTATGTGGGAGGAAACATAGGCACACCGCTTCTTGACAAGGTGGACGAGATGCGTCCCGACGATATGGTTGTACTGGAGCTTTCCAGCTTCCAGCTTATGAATATGAGGGTTAGCCCCCATGTTGCCGTTATTACCAACATAACACCGAATCATCTGGATTATCACAAGGATATGACAGAATATGTTGATGCAAAGATGCAGATATTCAAAAATCAGTCGGAAACAGGAAAACTTATAGTAAATCGTGATAATTCAATTACTGCTTCCTTTGCAGGCAAGCAAAAGGGAAGTGTGGAATTCTTCTCAAGAAAATACAGTGATGCGGACGCCGTAGTGTCAGATGGTTGGATTTGCTATAAGGGAGAAAAAATAGTCAATACGGCAGATATCCGCATAAAGGGTGTTCATAATGTGGAAAATTACCTTGCAGCAACCGCCGCAACTATGGAGTTTGTTGACAAGGAAAGTATAGAAAAGGTTGCAAAGAATTTTGGCGGCGTTGAGCATCGTATGGAGTTTGTCCGTCACCTTGACGGTGTTAATTTTTACAACGATTCCATCGGCTCCACCCCCACAAGAACCATTGCAGGTCTTGAGGCTCACGACGGCGATATTGTTCTCATTGCCGGAGGAAAGGACAAAAATCTTGATTACACAGACCTTGGCAAGGTTATAAAACGCAAGGTCAAAGTGTTGGTGCTTGTGGGAGCAACCTCTGACAAAATTGAGGCTTCTGTAAGAGAGGCATTTGGCGATTCTCCCTGCATACCCATAATCCGACAGGATAATTACGAAGATGCGGTGAAGGGAGCTTTTGCTCTTGCAAGAGGCATCCGAAAGGAAGAGGATGTTTCGGTTATAATGTCAAATGCATCTACAAGCTTTGATATGTTCAGAAATTTTGAAGAGCGAGGCAATGTTTACAAGAGTATAGTAAATTCCCTAACGGTCTGAAAGGAAAAATAATGGATACAGTAAATTCAATAAAAGAGCTTTCTGCATTCCACGGGGTTTCAGGATATGAACACAGAATTTCGGATGAAATTGTCCGTATGTTTTCAGAAATCTGTCCCCGTGCGGAAAAGGATAATCTGGGCAATGTAAAGGCAATAATGCCCTGCGGAAAGGATAACGCCCCCACTGTTATGATAGAGGCTCATATGGACGAAATCGGTTTTATGATAACCGATATAGATGACAGAGGATTTTTGTATTTTACACCCATAGGCGGTGTGGATTACCGCATACTTCTTGCAAAAGAGGTTATTGTTCACGGCAAGGAAGATATTGTGGGTATAGTAGGTGCAAAGCCTCCCCATGTGACAACAGCCGAGGACAGGTCAAAGGCAGTGAACGCAGAGGATATGTACATAGATACCCTTTGCTCTGCAGACTATGTCCGTTCAAATGTTTGTGTCGGAGATACCGTTACCTTTGCCGACAGCTTTTGTCCTTTGGGGGACAAGTATGTAAGTGCCAAGTCGCAGGATGACAGGACGGGAATAGCTGTTCTTTTGTCCGTTATGGAAAAGTTAAAGGGAAAAAAGCTGAATTTTGATGTTTGCTTCTGTACCTGTGTTCAGGAGGAAGTGGGCAGACGCGGTGCCGGAACAGCGGCATTTGGCACGGATCCTGTTTTTGCTGTGAGTATAGATGTTTGTCACGCAAAAACTCCCGACAGCTCCGATGGTGTTTTCCCCTCGGGGGAGGGCACGGTAATAAGCCGGGGACCAAACATTCATCCGTCGCTGTACGAAAAAGCAGTAAAAGTAATGGACAAAAACAAAATCCCCTACAATGTGGATGTTGACGGCGGGGATACGGGTACTGATGCTTGGGCAATACAGACAGCAAAGATGGGGATACCCACACTTCTGTTTTCCCTGCCGCTTAAATATATGCACACAATGGTGGAAACCGTCCATCTTGATGATGTGGAAGCGACTGCAAATGCGATTGCGGAACTGATACTCAGTACAGAAGATGCGGAGGTGGCAGTGTGCTTGGATTAAAGGAGCTTACAGAGATAAATGCAGTTTCCGGCGATGAGGGAGAAATCCGCAGAGCCATCATAGGGGATATTGAGCCTTATGCCGACAGTATCACCGTAGATTCAATGGGCAGTATAATTGCCTTCAAAAAGGGAAGAAAGCCAAACGGCAAAAGGATTCTTTTTTCTGCTCATATGGATGAGGTGGGATTTATCGTGTCGGAGATTACCGAGACAGGATATATCAAATTCAAATCCGTAGGCGGTATCGACGACAGAATAAAGCTCTGCCAGAGAGTAACCGTTGGCAGAAACAAAATTCCGGGAGTTATGGGCATCAAGGCGGTACATCTTCAGTCTCCGGAAGAGAGAAAAAGCGTTATTAAAGAAAAGGATATGTATATAGACATCGGTGCATCCGATATGGAGGAAGCTTCAAAGCTGGTTAGCAAGGGTGATTATATAGCATTTGATTCTCCTTACAGAGAGAGTCCCGACGGTATGGTTAAGGCAAAGGCTCTGGATGACAGAGTGGGTTGTCTCATACTTATGGAGCTTATCCGCGGCGAATATGATGCAGACATATATTTTTGTTTTGCAACTCAGGAGGAAGTTGGGGTGAGAGGTGCAACGGCACTATCCCGAAGAATCTGTGCAGACGTTGCCCTGATACTTGAGTCAACCACCGCCTCGGACACACCCGGCTCCAAGGACTATCAGTATTCCACAACTCTTGGAAAAGGTCCTGCTGTATCGCTTATGGACAGAGGCTCTGTTTCCGACAGAGAGCTGAATAAATTCATTGTATCTCTTGCAGACAAAAATGCAGTGGAATATCAGTTTAAGGAAAGCTGCTTCGGAGGAAACGATGCGAGAGCATACCAGACTGCATCTCTTCCGTGCAAAACAGCGGTTATATCCCTGCCCTGCAGGTACATTCATTCTCCCGTGAGCTGTGCAAGTCTTAAGGATCTGGATGAGATGAAAAAGCTTGCAGGACTCGTTGCCGAAAACATACATTTGTTTTAATTTCATAAACTTGTTTATGCAAAATGTTCATTTGTTTTGTTTTGTGTTGACTTAGTTATTTTTTTGTATTAAAATATACGCAGAGACTTTTATTTTTAAAGTAAACGGAGGTTAAGAAAAATGTTTCCAAAAATTGGTATAAGACCTACCATAGACGGTAGAAGAGGTCCTTTGAAGGTAAGAGAATCCTTGGAAGACCAGACAATGAATATGGCAAAAGCTGCCAAAAAGTTATTTGAAGAAAACTTAAAGTATTCCAACGGACAACCCGTTGAAGTTGTTATTGCCGATACCACAATCGGCCGTGTTGCAGAAGCTGCAGCTTGTGCAGAGAAGTTCAAGAGAGAGGGCGTAGAAATCACCCTTACAGTTACTCCCTGCTGGTGCTACGGTTCCGAAACAATGGATATGGAAAGAAACACCATTAAAGCAGTATGGGGCTTCAACGGTACAGAAAGACCGGGTGCAGTTTACCTTGCTTCTGTTCTTGCAACACACGCACAGAAAGGACTTCCCGCATTTGGTATTTACGGACACGAAGTTCAAGATAGAGATCAAGTAACCACTATTCCTGAAGACGTTAAAGAAAAATTATTACGTTTCGGTAGAGCAGCAGTAGCAGTTGCTACTATGCGTGGTAAATCATATCTTCAAATCGGCTCACAATGTATGGGTATCGCAGGCTCAATCATTGACCAAGACTTTATGGAATCATACCTTG
>JAZPXS010000229.1:0-4223 GCA_045543775.1 Clostridia bacterium | reverse complement strand
TTCGGGTTTTAGGGAGCCGTCCCTAACAAGTGGGATTTGTATGCACAAATCCAGTGCTTATTAAGACTTATCCCACGATTTTTTTCTGCTTTTTCGGTTGGTTTGCTAAAGCATTTTTTCACTTCCTTTACTTAAAAATTTTGCATTAAAAAATCCTCGCACTTAAACTTAAAGTACAAGGATATGTATTCAGGTTGATTTGTTTGGTGATGGTGTGGTATAATTCAAATAACATATGAATTATGTTAAAAAATCTTAATGGTGGATAATGCAATGTTTGATTCAATCAAAAACAAATATGTGATTAACAATAAAGAAGATGTTTTAAAACATGTTCAAGATGTTGCAGATATTGCTGTCAGGTTGGCTACAGCATATAACCTTGACATAGAAAAAATAAGACTTGCAGCATTACTTCACGATATCAGCGGAATAATGACACCACAGGAAATGTATGATTTTGCTATTTCTCGTGGATTTGAAATAGATCCCGCCGAAGAAAAATATCACGCTCTTTTACATCAAAGAGTTTCAAAAACTGTTGCACAGGAAGAGTATGGTATTACAGATTCGGATATTCTGAATGCTATTGAATGTCATACAACCTTGAGAAGAGATGCAAGCTTATATGATAAGGTTATTTTTATTTCAGATAAAATTTCTTGGGACCAAAAAGGTGTACCTTCATATGATGATTTATTAAAAAGTGCGACTGTTGAATCATTAAATGAAGCCTGTTACCTTTATATAAAATATCAGTTTGATAACAATTTATTGGTTATGCCTCATCAATGGCTCATAGAGGCTTACGAGGATTTATTAAAAACATAAAATTTGCATTAGATATAATTACCACATAAAAACACATTTGATTTGGAGATATTAAATATGCATATCTTTAAAGTTTTCGGTGATAACATTAATTATAAAGATCTTCTTCAGCTTGACGGTGCTTTTTCTCTAGCTCATATAAATTATGGCAAATCACCAGTATTCAATGGAATTGATAGCAAAAATATTGCAAATAATTCAAGAAAATGTAGTATATCATATGAAGAAAAAATCGATGATGTTTTGGGATGTTTAAACTCTTTTAATGGTACAGAAAAAGATTATAAAAAAGCAGATAACATAAAATTATGGGAAATATATTGGTTGGAATATATTAATTCATTTGATAAGCTTACAAGTATTTTACCTGATTCTGTTGTTACAGTTTATATAGGCAGACAAGCAATTGAGCTCGGAATAAAATATTTATTGCTGAAAAAAGATAGCAAAGGACATACAACTCATAATTTGAAAAAATTAATGGATTTACTATATTCTGAATACGAGATCAATGATAATTATATGGATTATGTTGCTTCTTTTTGCGAATTTTATTGTTCAAACATAGAAGGCGGTAATGCTGAATATTTTAGATTCCCAGAGTATAAGCATAATAATTATTTCGCTGGTAATCGATTGGATATAAAGTGGCTATCGTACAATATTTCACTAACTCTATTAAAATTAATTCATTTTGCTGAATTAGAAGATAGATTCGAGTGATTATAATGAAACAATTAATTTATCTGCTCTCACATTTGTGGGGGCAGTTTTTATATACCAAAACCGCCCCTAATAGCAATGTGAATGAGCATTACAAAAATGTTCCTGATTCTTGAAAATATTTAACGAGCCGAAGAAGAAATGCGATGTTTCATCAGCCTTTCGCATTCAACCAAGCCGCCTTATATACTTAAAGTTATTACTAACTTAATTAAAAGATATATTTTCTCTTTTCGGTCGGTATATAACTTTCAGTCTTACTCTACTCAGTCTTATTACTTGCGACTTTTACGGAGGCTCAGCGCTTATTTTCGGCACAGTTAATACATACAGTTTCGCAGGTTTTCCTTTACCCTGATATTTACGACGAAGCAGATTGTATTTTTCAAGCTCACGCTGCAGCCTTGTTGCTTTGTCATGTCCGCAACCGAGCATTTCACTTGTTTCTGCAATGGTATAAAAAATGAATACTTCTCCGTTTTTATCACACCAACCGTTTATTGCAGATAACTGCATTCTGTCGAGCATTAAGCCGTAAAGCAGCTTTGCCTCTGCAGATAAATCCTTGTACTCATCCGTAAACAACGCCTTCGGCATTTTGAAAAAAGCTTCATTGTCCACTGTCTTTCACGCTCCTTTTTGATACATAATTGCAGGATATAACCACAGCCCTGAAACTCTGCTTGCAGCTGTTAACACATCTCCTGCAAAGCTTGTTATAACAGATTCTGTTTCGTTCATTCAGGAACAGGCTCCATTCTGATTTTTTACTTTTGGTTATCCTTGGAATAACTATCACACTCCTTTTTACTGTAGCTTTTCGGGTTGATTTTCAATGATTTTTTAGTTTGTAATGTGTTTCGTTTGGTCAGTAGGGTAATTCCATTAACCACATATTAAAAGACTTTTTTTGCCGTTTCACCTGAAATAGTTCCTACCCCAGAATCTCACCGCAGCGTTGCCTCGCTCTCGTCGTCACACACTCCGTATCAATCGTTTCCGTGTAAACACGAAAAGCTCTTTCACTTCGTTGCTCCTCTTCTCCCCAAAAAGCAAGTGCTTTTCGGGGACCCAACGGTTTTTGCAAAGTCGTATCACTTTCAGATAGTCATTTAATTTTCAAGGTGCATAAAAGCAAAAAAGTCCTCACCTCCGATGAACAGAAGAAAGGACTTTAAGAGTCGTTATCGCATAAAAGAAACAAAAAAACACCGGATGAAATAAGTGCAGATTACCTCTGTTCTTATCTTCATACGGTGCTTGGGTAGTCAATAGATATTGCTCCGCTTACGCGCTACAAAGTTAATATTTAATTTGTGACATCATTATACAGAACGAACGTATGCTTGTCAAAACAGTCTCTTCAAAAAATGTCTTGTTAAATAAAAAGTTTTGAAGTAACAAATAAGTATGAACGGATTGAATTTTGTGGTGTTGCCTGCTTTTTATATTGATATCATTATTTAATATGTCAGCAAGTATCAAATATGATTTAAGTTTGTTATTTCTTGTTTGCCAGGCGGTAATTGTTTACAAGGGCGGCAAGCTCCAAACGGCTGTGAACCGCCAGAGTATAATAAATATCTTTTACATAATCCTTCACGGTATGCTCGGAAATGACAAGAGTTTTTGCAATATCCTTGTTAGTGTAGCCAAGACAGATAAGCTCCGCAACCTCACGTTTCTTCGGGCTGAGTTTTGCAAGAGGATTATCTGCATCGTCTGCCGAAACAGTTGCAGACTCGGTTTTTACTTCCGTTTCTACGGTGGGAACAGTCTCTGCTTCTTCCTCTGCCGCAGGAACGGTATCGTCGGCAATGCGACGGCGAAGGGTAAACATCAGGAAAGGCTCAACTTGCATAAACACAAACACAAGCACACCCATAATCACTGCGTAAACGATATACAGTGCGACAGGTGCGCCGAGGAACAGCTCGGCAATAACCGCATGAATAAGAACCGCCGTGATTGCAAGCCCGATAATTGCGGAGGCTACGTATCTTGACGGATAGGCTTTCATAATCGGCACACCGTAAAGCGGAGCGAGCATACATACCGTCATACCGAAGCCAATGAGTATGCAGGCGACGTAGGAAAGTGCGGGAACATATGCGGACACAAGCATTACAAGAAAACCGAATCCACCGAGTCCGACAAACAGGGGCACCATACGGAAGGGATGAATGTTCGCTTTCTTATGAAGAAAATACATAGTAAAGCATGAAAGCGCCACTACCAAATACATAATCGATACGCCGTGCTCGACCTTGCCTGCGACTGCAGGACCTCCAACGCCCATCAGTGCAGCAATGAAAGCAATAAGATAAGCCCCCCACATCATCTTCTTCGGTGCGATAAGACCGTCGCTCTTTTTCACGAACCGCGGCAGATGCTCCTTGCCTGTGGGCATACGGAGGAAAAAGACAAGCAAAAGCACAAGCGCCGCCACCATTGCGTAGCGGAAGGCGGAGAACGGTATAGACACAACCTCATTCTGAACCAAAGCGATAAGGAATACCGCTATGCCGTAACCGAAGGTCAAATACTTGACGCTGCTTTTCTCGGAAAAATAAGTAACCACAAGAAAGGTCTCAAAGCCGATCATTAGACAGCAGCAGAAGATCTGCAGGTAAATGTTAAAGCGCAGAGCATCCTCCGGCAGAGGTAGG
>JAZPXS010000228.1:0-13326 GCA_045543775.1 Clostridia bacterium | reverse complement strand
GCACTGTCTATTCTTTTTGATGCAGGAATAGCAAATGAACTTTTTCCGTTGATACTTTTCATAGGTATCGGTGCAATGATAGACTTCGGTCCGCTTCTGTCAAATCCAAAGCTGATGATATTCGGTGCGGCGGCACAGTTCGGTATATTTATGACACTGAGCCTTGCATCTCTGTTCGGATTTGATTTGAACGATGCCGCATCCATAGGTATAATAGGTGCTGCAGACGGCCCCACTTCCATTGTTGTAGCCCAGAAGCTCGGCTCTCAGTATGTAGGTGCAATTATGGTTGCCGCATATTCATATATGGCACTTGTACCCATAGTTCAGCCTCCTGTGATAAAGCTGCTTACAACCAAAAAAGAAAGATGTATCAAGATGTCTTACGAGGAAAAGTCTGTTTCCAAACTGACAAAAATACTTTTCCCCATAATAATAACTGTTGTAGTCGGTATTGTGGCACCCAAGAGCGTGTCTCTTGTAGGCTTCCTTATGTTTGGTAACCTTATCCGTGAGTGCGGTGTTCTTGATTCCCTTTCGGAAACAGCACAAAAGGTACTTGCAAATCTCATAACAATCTTCCTTGGAATTACAATTGCAACTAAGATGCATTATGAAGCATTTTTAACACCAAACACACTTCTTATAATTCTTCTTGGCCTTTTCGCCTTTGTGTTTGATACTGCAGGCGGTGTAATTTTTGCCAAGATTCTCAATCTCTTTACAAAGAAGAAGATTAACCCGATGATTGGTGCAGCAGGAATATCCGCATTTCCTATGTCTGCCAGAGTAATTCATAAGATGGGACTTAAGGAAGACCCCTCAAACTTCCTTCTTATGCATACCGTTGGTGTAAATGTGTCCGGTCAGATTGCTTCCGTAATAGCAGGCGGACTAATACTGAATCTTGTAGTTTAATTGGCAAGTGTTTTAAGGAGGTAGCAATATGAAATTTTCTTTAGATGTAGGTGCATTTCTGAACAGTCTCCCCATAATGGGCAGAGGTATGCTGGGTATTTTTGTTGTTACGGGTATCATTGTTATTGCAATGGTGGCACTTAACAAGTTTACCGGTAAATAAAATTGTAAAAACAAGGGCAGAAAAAACAAGTGTTTTTCCTGCCCTTGTTTTGTAAATACCTCAAAAATTATTATCTGAGACTGAATAAATTGTAGAGGTCATTGTCTGTTAGATTAGGATTGCCAAAGAGTTTTCTTGCATAATCAAGTATGTCTGCGTTTTCCACATCTTTTGCATAACCGGGCAGATGTGATTTTGCCGCAGAAAGATTATGATTTGCAATCCATTTTTCATCGTCAATACCGTCACGCATCACAGAGTAATAGAACTTAAGCAAATCAATAATTTGTGAATTATTCTTGTAATTCCGGTCGTAAATATCTTTTGAAATATCATAGTTTATTTTTTCTTTTTCAAGTTCTCTGTCCAGTGCTTTATCTTCCGATTGTGCTTTTGCAAGAGACGTTTCCAGTTCTCTGTCTTTAGCTTTATCCTCAGATTGTGCCTTTGCAAGAGCCGCTTCAAATTCTCTTTTTGCTTCATTCTCGTAGTAAGAGAAATCACGGTTTTCCCTGTCATTTATCTTTTGATAGTTGAAGTCCCTTATGTCTCTGTAGTTTTCGAGCTTATCCTTGTGTCTTGAATAGTCGCGGCTTTCAAGGTTTTCTATAATTTCATAGGCATCACGGATAAGGTCTTTTTTATCGTTATAGTGCTTTTGGTATGCCGCTTCATAAAGCTCGGGTATCTTGGCGGCAAGCATGGAATTGTAGTGATTCATAGCCTGAGTGGCGGCCGAATACGCATGGGAGTTTGCTATTCCTCCGGTTTTCAGTGAGCTTTGTGCAAGTGCCCTGTCATATGCAAGTTCTCCCTGATTGTCATAAACTTTTTTGTACGCCTGATATGCAGGGTCTTTACTGTAATCGTAATCAAACTTAAGATTTTTCAAAGAGGAGTACAATTCTTCCAGTTCATCCTCGTATCTGGATTTATAGTCCCCGTAGCCTGTGTCGGTGTACACAAAGGGGTGGTATTCGTCACCAAACTCACCGCCGGTGTAGTTTCCGTATTTTGCACGTATTGCGTTGGCTATGTTGTTATATTTTTTCATTTCTGCTTCGTTGTTATTCTTTGCAGCTGCGGCATAGCTTTTCTTTGCATCCACAATCCGGCTCAAGGCATCATAGCTTAAGTCCTTGTCATAGTCGGATATGTACACATCCTTGTTTTCTTCAATTAATTGTTTCTTTTTCTTGTAATCGGTCATTTTTTTACCTCCTAATCATTTATTCCGGTTTCCTTATATCTTACAGTGAGGGAGATAAGGGTGAATTCTCCTGTTCCTGAAAAAATCAGATCAGAATCCCTTGCACAGCTTACAGGTATTGTGATACGCAGGGGAAAGTTATTTGCCTTGGCAGAGGTATCTGCAATTGTGTAGGTATCGTGTTTGTTGCGGATTTGTATTTTGAGATTGCCGCTTTCTTTGAGTGTATAACGGGCAAATACGGAGCATATATGACGGGATGAAAATTCTTTTTTCCCAAAACTTAGCGTAAAACTCCAGTTGCCGTAATCTCCTGTATTTACTTTAAGCTTTTCTCTTTCGTTAACAGCTACCAATCCGTTGTCGGTCTGAATAAGAAAGCATATGTCATTTTCTGTGAGATTTTTGTTCCACAGACCGTAACGGGTGTCGTAAACAAAAACAGATGTTTCATTTCCTTTTTTTGCAACAAGGCGGTAGTATCTTTCATCACCGTTTGCTGTAACAACTTCATATTCTCCTATATTTATAGGATTGCTGATGAGTTTAAAGGAGCTTCCGTTGTACGAATAAATTCCGCTTTTGCTCATATAAAACAAAATGCCCCCTGCCACTGCAACCGTATCTCTGCAACCTTTTTTTACTCCGGGACAGTTTATGCGGTTAAGCTTGTATTCCGCAGGCTCGCTTCCGTAAATCTTGTGAATACAATCCTCCTTAAATGCCATAACATTTCCGTTGTAGGCGGTTATTGCCGTAAAACTGCCGTCGCTTTCCACACCGGTCCTGAATGAGGACGATGGCAGAGTACCGTACTGGTCTGCGGTAAAGTTTTCCCACTGTGAACAGTCAGCAAGCTTTGAAGCACATATTTCGCTGTCTGTTACCGCCCACATTCTGTTTTCAAAACAGCATATGTCATTAAAATCCGGCATAGTTTTTTCTATGGTAACATTCATTACCAGAACTTCATCAAAGATATCGAGGTCAATGGAGTTGTCCTCAAAAACAATAGAAATTATCTCGGTTATTTTGTTTCCGCTTGCAGTATAATGCGTAATTTCGGTAAGATCTTTTATTTTAAGTGTTAAGCCCTTTTCCATTTTGCGTATATATGTTTGCCTTTCCGACACGGTGGAATCGCCCAGGGGAGCAACATTCATTTTCAGGGTTATTACATCTCCCGGTTTAAACTGCCCGGAAAGGGAAAAGTTGTATAAAATATAGGATTGTCCCGAATATGAATATTTTGTTTGCTCGGCAATAATGGCATTGTGAGCAAGGTGAGAGCTGTACCAGGTTAACGATGGATTTGGAAAATTAGTGGCGGAAGGATTTTCAGCCATATACTTTTCCAGTGTATTTTCTTTGTTAATTGTCTGACAAAATGACCCCATAGAAATCTCACTGCTATCTGTGTGGAATATCACATTGTCCGGAATAACAAGAAATTCGTCTTTCATAAACTCCGCTTTTCTCTTACCTTCTTTTTCTGTTTCAAAAGAGGCAAGACTGTCGCCATCACACATAATGTGAAGATTATCGGGATCGTTTTCATCTTGCTCAAGGGTGTATAGCTTGTCGTAAAAGCCGGCACCGCATATTACATTCTGAGTTTTTTCAAACACTTCGTTTCCCCTGACCGATGAAAGTGCGGGGAAAAATTCCGACGTCATATTGTATCCGTCACTGAATTCGTTGATGCCTTGGGAAAATGATTTGTTTATACCCCCGAATTTTGTTATGGAATATTCTTTTGTTGCATTTTTAGAACTCATAAAAGGTAGCATTTATTCACCGCCCTTCCTTCTTGCTATCGGTAGATTTTCCCTACGCCACTTTTTTTGCCAGGCTTCAAACATCTCGTTGAAGAACGAACAACTGTTGTTGTACATTGCGATATCCTGGTTTTCCAGATCAATCATAGACACTGCATAATATACATACATATCAAGATATTCATTCCCAAGCAGAAGCTTGTCAGGAGATATTTTCACATCACATTCCGAAAAGGAAGTCATATGGTTGTGGATTTTGCTCTCAAGAACAGTAATCCAGGCTCTCTTTGCCGGCAGTGCAGCGGTGTTTGGTCTCACGGTGTCAATTGCGGATATTACTTCGTCATAAGTCACTGCTGTTCACCTCGCTTTATTTGGCATTTTTTAGTTGATTAATAATATTCTCAAGCATAGTTATACGGGCTTCGGTTTCGGCTTTGATATCCTCCACATATCCCATCAGCTTTTCTATGTTGAGTTCCGTATCGGAGTCCAGTATGGGACTTTGGGTTTTGTAGTCCAAGGGACATTCCTCCTTTAAATAAATTATAATAAGACATCTTCATTCTTAGTTTAATTTGTTTTTACATCAAATTTCGCCTACAAAAAAAGTGACTGCAAAAAATCCGTTTGAATTTTTTACAGTCACTTTAATAAGTTCTTATTACATTTTGCTACCTTTACTTCCTCCAAAGCTCATACCCTCAAGCACATTTGTATCAAAGGCATAGGAGATTTCTTCCTGCTCTCTGTGGCGTTTGAGTCCAAGGTCTATCATTGAGTCAAGAAGATCGGTATAGCTTACACCAAGCGGTTCCCAAAGGTAGAACGAAAGAGAGCCGGGGATGGTGTTTATTTCGTTCAAAAAAATTTCTCCCGATATAGTATCTATCATAAAGTCTATGCGGACAATACCGTTACAACCGAGACATTTAAAGGCATCCACTGCCATTTTGCGTATGGTATCACGCTGAGAGTCTGTTATGTCGGCAGGAATTTTTCTCTTTAAGCTTGCCATACCCTTTGAGCCGGTTTTACTTCCGCCTTTTGAGCCGGAGGTATATTTATCCTCGTAGCTTAATATGTTGTCGCTTCCGACAGGTTCTTCACATTCACTTGCCCGGGCTTCATCACAGTCACCCAGTACAGAGCAGTTTACTTCTTTTAAGTTCTGTACAGCTCTTTCTATAAGTACTTTTCCTGCAAAATTAAATGCATTCTGCAGAGATTCAATAAGCTCATTTCTGTCGGATGCCTTGGATATTCCCACACTGGAACCAAGGTTAACGGGTTTCACGATTACCGGATAGGGGATGGATTTCTCTATGCTGTCTGCCACATCATCGGGAGAGAGGGCAAAATCTCTTGCAGTGTAGCATTTGCAGTCAAGCACAGGGATGCCGTTATCCTTGAAAACCGTTTTCATATAATACTTATCCATACCTATTGCGGAAGCGGTAAGGTCACATCCCACAAGAGGAAGATTCATCATTTTCAGATATCCGTGAAGTGTTCCATCCTCGCAGTTGGTACCGTGAACTATGGGGAATGCTATATCCACCTCGGTTATTATATCTTTTTGGAAAAGCTTTGTTTCCGCCTTTTTCAGGTATGTTTTTCCGCCTTGGGTATAGAACATTACCTTTTTGCTTTTTTTAAGAAGATTGGAAAGATTGGAATATTCTTCTATGTTTACAAGGTCTTCGCCATAGTACATTTCGTTGGATTTACTGATGTACACGGGTATTACCTCATATTTTTCTTTGTTAAGATGTCTTATTGCCTGGAGAGCAGATATAATGGAGATTTCGTGCTCCACACTTTTGCCCCCGAAAATTACTGCAAGTTTGATTTTCATTGATATCATTCCTTTATATTAGTAGTTGTCGGGCAAATCATTTTCCAGAAGAATAATTTTTCTCTCGCCCTTTGTATTGAGTCCGTAGGCATAGCCTATGGCATCATTAAGGTCCGGTGCTACATATATCTTATCCTTTGGAAAGTTTTGTGAGATTAGACCGTCGTATATGCTTTGTGTCTGACTTTTGCCTACAAGAATGGCATAGTCGCACACCTTTGCCGCATTTTTTCCGAATTCGCAGTTTAATTCGTCCTGTTTTGCACCAAGCTCAACCATACCGGGGGTGAGCAGTATTTTTACACCCTCAAAGCACGCAAGGGTTTCCAGTGCGGCTTTTGTTCCGCTGGGGTTGGAGTTGTAGGCATCGTCAATTATTATGTCGTTACCTCTTGGTATGAGTTCAAGTCGGTGGGGGACACTTTTCAGCTTCTGTACCTGATGCTTAAGCATTGACAATTCTATTCCCATTGTGTTTGCCACAGCTATAGCACCTGTTATGTTTAGTACATTGTGCTTTCCAATCAGGGAGGTTGCAAAAGTACATTCCTCTCCCGAGGGAGCTTTGACCGTAAAGGATGTACCTTTTTCCGTTACGGATATCACCTCGCCGTTGTAGTCACCATTTCCCTCTACGGAATATGTTATACATTTCCTGCTGCCCCTGAAAGCCCTTATGTTTTCGTCGTCACCGTTTAAAAACAACAGACCGTTCTGAGGCAGGGAGTCTGCAAGCTCAAATTTTGTTTTCTTTATGTTGTCAAGACTTTTGAAGGTTTCCAGATGTTGAGGTCCGACGGAGGTTATAATGCCCATATCGGGATTTACAATGTCGCATATTTCTTTGATTTCACCAACTCTTTTGGCTCCCATCTCGCAGACAAAAATTTCGTTAAGAGCACTGAGAGAGCTTCGGATGGTTTTTACAACTCCCATAGGTGTATTGTAGCTTTCCGGAGTCATAAGTACGTTGTATTTTGCTTTGAGAAGAGTGGAGAGATAGTACTTTACACTGGTTTTGCCGTAACTTCCCGTAATGCCGATTACTTTGGCATTGGAGGAGGAGAGCATTTTTTTCGCATCATTTATATAGTGGTTGCTTATTGCGTTTTCAATAGGTTTGTTTATAATGTTGGAAAAAAGTATCCACATTGGGCACAGCAAAAATGCTATGGCACACATTAGCAGGAGAGTACCGGTGTATGCTCCGATACAAACAGCTCCAATGTACAATACAAAGGTTGTGGCAAGAAGCCTCTTTACACGCATTGTATAAACAAGCGGCTTTTTTGCTTTTCCCGGGATTGATGTGATAATACCCAAAATCATTACGGCAGCGTACAGTATCATTGCCTGCAAGGAGCCTGCAATTGATACGATGGTCCCTATTGCACCAAAGGCAAGATTGGATAATACCTTGACGGTGTTTTTCTTTATCCATTTAAGCTGCAGTATTGCTCTGTATGAGTTAAGCTGAAAGAAGTGTGTAAATTTTATAACAGATACCGCAAAAGCAGTTATAGATAGTATAGCACATAATACAAGCATAAAATTATTCATTGGGTTGTCCCTTCTGTCATATATTCATAAACGAGGCGAGGACTTTGAGAAATGTATATCTGTCGTCCAAAAAACAATAGTGACCGCAGTTTTTCAGTACCACTTTGCCGGAATCCGGCATAGCTTTTTCCATAATATCAGCATCGGATACGGGAGTTGCGGTATCATTTTCTCCCCATATCAGAAGTGTGGGGGGTGTCACCTTTGGGAAAATGTGGGTAAGATCCTCATTTACCACCCTTACCATAGTCTGACGCATAATCGGCGATGCTGCTCTGTAATCTGCCGAACCGCTTTTTGACGAAAGCTTTTCTATAGCATCGGGAAAGATTTTCTTAACGGCAGGGGAGGAGAGTATCTTCTTTCCTGCTTTGTATGTTAAAATCTTTACCTTCTGGTTTAGTGTTTTCTTTGGCTTTACACCGGCACTGTCCACAAGTATCACCTTTGGAATTTTTATGGGGAAGCTCTCTCTTTCAAACATTTTTATTATGACTCTTCCGCCAAAGGAATGCCCAAGAAACACGGCACTTTGCATATCTAACTTCTTGCAGAACTCACGCACAAAGTCCACATAATCATCGACACACCAGGGACTTTTGGGTTCATCGGAGAGACCGAATCCCGGCATATCAAGAGCGGTTACCCGATATTTGGTTTTAAGAAGCTCAATCATATCTTTAAACAGTGTGATGTTTGAACCCCATCCGTGAAGGAGGACAACATCCTCGCCGGAGCCTTCGCATATGTAATTTATATTAAGTTCATTTATGTTTATGTTCAATTTCAAAAGCCTCGCTTTCCGAACCATACACCGGACCATATATAACAGATTATACCATATAATTATATGATATTGCAACAATTTTGTTCGTAAATTTATTGAAGGGGATGTAAAACACAATGAAGATTGTTTTACACCCCCGACTTTACCAATCATATGTGCTTTTTCATATGAGAGAGAGCACTTTTTTCCAGTCTTGATACCTGTGCTTGGCTTATTCCCAGTTCCGTTGCCACCTCCATCTGTGTTCTGCCCTTAAAAAACCTGAGGTCAAGAATTCTCTTTTCTCTGCCGCACAGTTTTTTCAGTGCTTCCTTCAGGGCAATTTCCTCAAGCCAGTTTTCGTCTGTATTTTTAGTATCACCAAGCTGATCCATAACATATATCGCATCCGAGCCGTCATTGTATATGGGTTCATACAGTGATACAGGCTCCTGGATGGAGTCTATGGCAAGGACAACATCTTCTTTTGGCATATTAAGCTTTGATGCTATTTCGGTTATTGTGGGTTCTTTTCCTGTTTTTGCAGTAAGCTCTTCTTTTACCTTTAGTGCCTTGTAGGCAGTATCACGAAGAGAACGGCTTACTCTTATGGAATTGTTATCTCTGAGGTATCTTCTTATTTCCCCGATTATCATCGGAACGGCATAGGTGGAAAACTGAACATTCTGATTAAGGTCAAAGTTGTCAATTGCTTTAATAAGACCTATACATCCAACCTGAAAAAGATCGTCGGGGTTTTCTCCCCGTCCGGAAAAACGCTGTATTACGCTGAGTACCAGTCTCAGGTTTCCCTGAACAAATTCTTCTCTTGCTATGGTGTCACCGCTTTTTATGCGTTTAAAAAGTTCATCCTTTTTTGCTTTTGAAAGTGTGGGAAGATTGGCAGTATTTACTCCGCATATTTCAACCTTATTCATTTTTGGTACTCCTTTGGAAGAATATTTTCTATATGATTTTTCCCAAAGGTAAAACCTGCTATACTGTCATAAATTAGCAGAAATACTCCAAAACCAAAATTATAATGTATTGACTTTTTAGATGCAATGTGTTAGAATTTAGATATATATAAAATGATAATGGGGTGATATTGATGAAAGCAATAATAAACGGCAAAATTATTTTAAAAGACAGAATAATGGACGGATATGCTTTGCTTTATACCGATAAGATAGACGGTATAGTGCCTGCAGACAAAATTCCGTGTGATGCACAGATAATTGATGCAAAGGGCGGCTATGTTGCCCCCGGTCTTATTGATTTACATATACACGGATACTTAAGATGTGATGTGTGTGACGCAAAGGAAGAAAGCATCCGTACAATATCAAAGGGTATTCTGGCAAACGGTGTCACGGGATATCTGCCAACCACTATGACTGTGGATATGAGCGTTATACGCGGAGCTCTTGAGGTTTGCAGAAGCCTTAAGGAAGAAAGTAAGGACTGGGATGGAAGTACTATTCTCGGCTGCCATGCGGAAGGTCCCTTCATAAGTCCTGCAAAAAAAGGTGCTCAGGACGAGAGACACATCAAGAAAATAGATCCTGATTTTGTTAAGGAATATGCAGATATCATAAAGACAATAACTCTTGCTCCCGATGTTGACACAGAGGACTTTGAGGGGATAAGAGCCATTGCGAGAGATACCGATGTTGTTATTTCTATGGGACACACCTCTGCCGATTACGATACAGCTTGTATGGCGGCAGAAGCGGGAGTAAAGCATGTTACACATCTTTTCAACGCAATGACACCTCTTACTCACAGAGCACCGGGCGTTGTAACCGCAGCGCTTAATACCGATGTTAGCTGTGAGGTTATTGTGGACAAGTTCCATGTGTCCGAGGTATTCTATGATATGCTCTGGAAGCTTAAGGGCAGAAAGCTCTGCTTTATTACAGATTGTCTCCCTGCCGGCGGTCTCCCCGTGGGAGAGTATACCCTCGGCGGTGAAAAGATAATATATGACGGTGTAGTTTGCCGACTTGAAGACGGCACAATTGCCGGAAGCACATTAAAACTTAATAAGGGTGTGTGGAATGTATATACATCATCCTCTATCCCACTTTGGGAATGTGTCAACTGTGCATCCTTGAATCCTGCAACCGTAATAGGAATGGATGATAAAAAGGGTTCGCTTGATGTTGGCAAGGATGCTGATATCATCATTACAGACGGAGAGTTCAATGTAACAAAGACTATAATAGGAGGTAAGATTAAATATGAAGCTTAAAGTAAACGCAAAATTGGATCCCGGTTTTATGCCTCTTTCTCTGGTGTGCAGAGAAATGAGAGAAAAAACTGCTGAAAACGGACAGGACCTTGTTATCGGTATCGAGAGAAACAAAGGGTACATTACAACCTACAAAACCCGTATATTCTGTGACGGCACAGGACACGATGAGGAAAACTTTGCTTTTATAGAGAGAATGGTCAAATCCCTTCTCTGGGTTGCCGGCGGATACAAGGTTATCATAGCAGGAAGTGATGTTGTGGGAGCTAAGATCAAAGAGGCTTATACTCACGGCGGACTTCGTGATTTTGATGTAAACTTTATGGAGAGAGTGTACGAAAGAGCCTTTGAAGTGGAAATCCGTTCCTTGAAGGATGCTCCCAAGGATGTATCCGGTGCATCTCCCATAGGCAGACATCTTGAAGGTTGCAGAATCGGTTTTGATGCAGGCGGAAGTGACCGTAAGGTAAGTGCTGTAATAGACGGCGAAAGCGTATATTCCGAAGAGGTTGTATGGTTCCCCAAGACCAACTCCGATCCCGACTATCACTATGACGGAATTCTTCAGGCTATGAAAACAGCGGCATCTCATATGCCGAGAGTTGATGCTATCGGTGTTTCCAGTGCAGGTGTGTATGTAGACAACCGCATTATGGTAGCTTCTCTCTTCCTCAAAGTAAGCGATGAGGATTTCGACAAAAAGGTTAAGAATATGTACATAGATGTTGCAAAGGAAATCGGTGCAGATATTCCCATCGAAGTTGCAAATGATGGTGATGTTACCGCTCTTGCAGGTGCTATGGATTTAAATGACAATTCCGTTCTCGGTGTTGCTATGGGTACATCCGAAGCCGGCGGATATGTTGATCCCAACGGAAATATAACCGGCTGGCTCAACGAACTTGCATTTGTTCCCTGTGATTTCAATACCGATGCTATGGTGGACGAGTGGTCCGGTGATTACGGTTGCGGTGTTAAGTACTTCTCACAGGATGGCGTTATCAAGCTTGCACCTTATGCAGGTATTGAGCTTGAGGAAAGCCTGTCTCCTGCAGAAAAGCTCAAGGTAGTGCAGAAGCTTATGGCAGAGGGCGACGAAAGAGCCAAGAATATCTACGATACAATAGGTGCATATTTTGGCTATGCAATTGCTTTCTATGCAGAGTTCTATGATATTAAACACGTACTCATTATGGGCAGAGTAACCTCCGGCGAGGGCGGTGTGATACTTCTGGAAAGAGCACAGGAAGTTCTTGATAAAGAATTCCCCGAGCTTTCCGCAAAAATCAAGCTCCATATTCCTGACGAAAATTCCCGTCGTGTAGGTCAGTCTGTTGCTGCAGCAAGTCTTCCCGAAATTAAATAATTAATGATTAAAAAAGGAATGTAAAAAACATTGATTTGTTTTTTACATTTCTTTTTTATGCAAACAAAAACTTGAAATATGGTGATTTATGTGGTAATATAAAAATGATGGCTAAATTTTGGTAAACAGAATGTAAGAGGTAAAAATATGAAAGGATTACTAAACAAATTAAACACACCAACAGATATGACAACAGGCTCTCCCTGGAAATGCATCGTCACATTCACCTTACCGATGCTTATAGGTAACATCGCTCAGCAGCTATACAGCACGGTAGACAGTATAGTTGTCGGAAAATGCGTGGGTGACAATGCTCTTGCCGCAGTAGGAAGTGCACTTCCGCTTCTTAATATGCTGCTTGTCCTTTTTATGGGAATATCCGCAGGAGCAAACGTAATGGTAGCTCAGTATGTGGGTGCCAGAAACAGAGAAGCCGTTTCCCGTACTGTAGGAACATCCATTGTTGTAACTGCAGTTTCGTGCCTTGTACTTATGGTTTTTGCAACACCTGTCATAAGACCAATGCTTGTTATGCAAAATACTCCCGAAAGTATATTGGAAGATTGCTACTGGTATCTTTTTATATCTCTTATGGGCATAGCCGGTATGGGTTATTACAATATATTAAGCGGTATATTGCGAGGTCTCGGAGATTCATTTTCACCGCTTTTGTTCCTTTTGGTTGCAACTATAATAAATATTGCACTTGATATATATTTTGTAGCAGGACTTAATATGGGTGTTCCCGGAGTTGCTCTCGCAACAATTATTGCACAGGCAATTTCTTCTGTACTTTGTATCATCAAGCTTTGCAAAATGAAAGAGTACTTTGACCTTAATCTGCATTTCTTAAAGCCAAAGGCTGCATATGTTAAGCAGATAATCACCCTGGGTATTCCCTCAGGTATTACTCAGGCGATTTTTTCGTCGGCAATGATAATCGTGCAGTCCCTTACAAATCAGTTCGGAGAGATGTTTATTGCGGCAAATATTGTGGTGATGCGTGTTGACGGCTTTGCCATGATGCCAAACTTCTCCTTTGGTCTTGCACTTACAACCTTTGCCGGCCAGAATATAGGTGCCGGACTTCACGACAGGGTGGTTAAGGGTGCCAGACAGGGAACACTTATTGCAGTGTCCTGTTCAGCACTTGTAACATTGATACTTCTGATTTTCGGTAAGTATCTTATGGCGATATTTACCGATACTGCAGAACTTGTAGAAATGAGTAATTTCCTTATGAAAATACTTGCGGCAGGTTATATCGCGGTGGCGGTAACCCAATCACTTTCGGGTATTATGAGAGGTGCAGGAGACACTCTTACACCTATGTGGATTTCCCTTATATCCACGGTTCTCATAAGAATTCCTTTGGCATATGGTATATCTTATTTCACAAGAACACCCGAACTTCCCAACGGTCAGAGCTTGTGCATACAGATTTCACTCCTTG
>JAZPXS010000227.1:0-4812 GCA_045543775.1 Clostridia bacterium | reverse complement strand
CTGCATCCCACTGGGCGTGCGGAGATATACATTATTTGAGGAAAATAGGAATTATAAACGGTGTCACCGAGGATACTTACCTCCCGGATGCTCCTGTTACAAGAGAGCAGTTTCTTAAACTCATTATGGAAGCATTTAAGTTGAAAACAGACAGCGGAGAATCTTCCTTTAAAGATG
Source organism: Clostridia bacterium (assembly GCA_045543775.1). Classification (GTDB taxonomy): domain Bacteria; phylum Bacillota; class Clostridia; order UMGS1810; family UMGS1810; genus RGIG8748. The sequence continues at coordinate 4,635 of JAZPXS010000227.1, read as the reverse complement.
TAGAAAAAGATGCATGGTATGCTCCTTATGTGGCAGGGGGTGTAAAACATGCCATAGCCAAAGGCAAAAGCACCGATACCTTTGGAGTAGGAGAAGCCATTACAAGGCAGGATGCATGCGTTATGATAAACAGAGCTGTTTTTTCGGGAGATAGCGGGGAAGAGAGTTTGTCTTTTGCAGATGAGGATGAAATATCAGATTATGCAAAGACTTCCGTATCCCTTCTTGCCGGATACGGCATAGTAAACGGTGTTGGCGAAAACAAATTTGATCCCAATGGAATATGCACAAGAGCTCAGGCGGCAAAAATCATAGCCGGCACACTGAGTATATGCAATTCTCTTGGTATAGGGAGGTAAAAAATATGCGAAAAATTCTGGCATTTGTTCTGACACTTGCAGTTATCGCAGGTATGCTTACCGTCCCAGTCGGGGCAAAAGAGGCAGAGAATGAACTTTCTGTTATGGAAGAGACTCTCATAGGTCTTGGTGCCGCAGACAGGGAAACATACAATTCCGATTCGTATATCAGCAGGGCGGAATTTGCTTCGGTTATAGCATCTTTTTGCGGTCTTGTGCCGGAGAACCGTGGTTATCTCAAAGCTGTTGAAACTTCCTTTGGTAATGATAACAAAGATGAACTCATTACATCGGACAGCAGCAGGGTTTTTGATGATGTAGACTCAACAATGAAAGAATACGATGCAATAAATGCCATGTATGCATCCGGCTACATGAGAGGAATCACGTCAAATCTTTTCGGTCCCCACTACGATATGACGGCAGCCCAAGCGATAAAGGTTCTTGTTTCCATGCTTGGCAGAGACTACTTTGCTAAATACGAGGGCGGATATCCCAAGGGATACATGGAAGTGGCACGAAGCATAAAGCTTACAAGCGGACTTTCCTTGGGAGAAAACGATTTTGTTACATACAAAGATGTATTTACTCTGATTTACAATGCATTCAATATAAGAGTCTATGAAATGACATCTGTAGGTGCCGACGGTGAGGCAGAGTACACGCTAAGTGACAAAACCTTTCTGGAGTACTGTGCGTCCATATACACCGCAGAGGGAAACATGACAGATAACGGTATAACAACATACTACGCTCCTTCCGCTGTAGACAGAAACATGGCAGTTATAGGCGGAGTTACTATGTACACGGATAATGCAGGATATGTAAGCGGTTATCTGGGAAGGGAGCTTACTGCATATTACAGGCAGGACAAGAGTGGAAAAAACCATCTTATATATGCCTTCGGTGCAGAGGTTGACACATTTTCTCCCGATGATTTTATAAGCTACAGTTCGTCTGCCATAAAATACCACGGCAAAAACGGCAGAATTGTAACTGCACCGCTTTCGGGAGCCAGTGTGATATACAATAATACCGCACTTGACCGATACACCGAAGATACCTTCCGTTTTCTGTTTGGAGATATAACTCTGGTATCCACCAAAGGCGGAAGTAAATACGATATTATTATTGTCAATGATTACATGACTGGAAAAGTAAACAAAATTGACAAAGCAGGAAAAAAAGTTTATTCCGATACTCTCTACAAGGGAATGAACACCATAAAAACGCTTGATCTTGAAGAAAAGGATGGAAAGACCGTTATCATTACGGACTCCCGGGGAAACATCGTTGATTTTGATGCCGTAAATGTAGGAGACGTAATAGGCGTTGCCAAAAATGCCGACGGAAGCTATATAAACATCAGGGTATGCTCGGCATCGGTTCCCAATTTTGAAGTTTCGGACTATTCTGTTTCCGATGTACTTACAGTTTCCGACGGCAAATTTGAATATACTCTCAAGGGAGCAGGCAGACTTTCGGAGACAGTTGTCATCAAACCGGGAGAGCTCTATGACTTGTATCTTGATACGGATGGAAATCTTGTATACATAGAGGCACTGCTTGACTCAACAAATCTCAAAAAGGCAATTCTCACAGACGTAGGTCATGTATCCGACGGGCTTGACGATACATATGCGGTAAAGCTCTATACTCAGGACGGAGAGCTTAGTGTATATGAGATGGAAGAAAAAGTGATTATAAATCACTCTTCTTTAAAATCAGACAAGGCAATTTCCGAAATAAAGAATGCAGTAGGAAAGGCAGTTCTGTACAGAGTGGATAATGAAAAGGCAACCCTCAAGGCAATAGTCACTCCTCTGGAACTTGGTGCAAAGGACAGCGACAAAAGAGGATGGTATGCGGTTGTTCCCCACATAAGGCTTTCTGCCGAGGAAGGGGAGAGCGAGGCGGATTTCAAAAATTATCTAAATACAACTGCCATCGGAAACAAGTTTGTATTTGAAAGCAACGGAAATATGCTTGACAAGTCGTTGAGATACAACGAAAAGATTGCTACTCTCTTTGCTGTGCCTGCCACCAAAGGGGAGTATGATATGGAAAAGAGATTCTATGTAAACAAGCTTATGATGGAAACCAACAAGGGATATTGGCTTAATGCTTACGATACAGAACCGGATGCCATAGCTCCTGAGGTAATAGTGTTTTCTGCCGGAGGCGGAGCAGCATCGGGCGACAAGGTATCGGAAAGAAAGGCGTTTGTTATTTCCAAGGTGGTAAATACCCTCAATTCCGACGAGGAGCAATCAAAGGCATTCAAGGGATTTCTTCTGGATGCCGATGTGGGAAGCGTAAGTGAGATTACGGTTACTCTCAGTACCGATGCGGAGTTTGTAGACAGAGAGAACAAGGTCGGAGCACCCCGGGTGGAGCTTGAGGCAGGAGATATTATCCGCTACGGAACAAACTCCGCCGGAGAAATATCTTCACTGTTTGTTGCTTATGACATGGACAAGGAGACGGCATATCCCTTTGCCACTTCTTCTCTTGATTGGTACGGCGGAGATACTTACAGCGGATATGTCTACAGCATAGACGGCGATTATGTGCGTCTTACAGCAGATGAGCCCCATCTTGTGCCCGTTGATGCCAACGAGCAGTTTGCATATTTTACAACCAGAGATTCCTCTGTTGTTCAGTCTCTGGGAAAGAAAATCCTTGTGGTAGAAAAAACCCGAGGCGGTGTCAGCGTCCGTCAGGGCACAAGGGATGATATCGTAAGCTACAAAGATACGGGAGACCTTGGAAAAGGCGGTTACGACAGATTTGTAGGCATTGAGTATTCCTGGGGATATACCATAGCCGATGTTATATATAAATAATTTTAGTGAGGGTGAATAAAATGAAAAAAAGATTAATTGCAATAATATGTGTTCTGGTGCTTGCACTTACAATGTTTGCAGGCTGCGAAAAGAAAAACAGTGATGGAGGTATCACAGAGCTTTTGTGGTACATACCCGGTAACGCACAGCCCGATCAGGCTGCTGTAATGGAAGAGGTCAATGAGATTCTTGCAGACAAGATAGGAGTAAAACTCGACATTCAGTTTATACCGTCCTCTGCATATTCCGAAAGAATGAAGATGACTATGGCATCGGGTGCCGAGTATGATTTATGCTTTACCTCCAACTGGCTCAATGACTACAAGCAGGCAGTGGATAACGGAGCACTCTATGACCTTACAGACCTTATAGACGAAGAAATTCTCGGAGTGGTTCCCGAGAGAATTATGAAGGGCGCAGAGATGGACGGCAGAGTTTATGCTGTTCCCAATATGCAGATTATGGCTCAGCCCCTTGCAGTATACGCAAGAAAGGATCTTCTTGACAAGTATGGCTTTGACCTTCAGACAGTAAATCACATAGAGGATATCGAACCTTTTCTGGAAATGGTGAAAAACGGGGAGTCCGGTATATTCCCTATAAGAACAAGATGGGCAACATCCTTCTGGGTAAACGAAAATTGGGCAGAAATGCAGGGATGTGGTCTCTGGTTTAACTACAACACCCACGAATTTCTGCCAAGCTTTGAGGTTCCGGAATACAAGCAGTATGTAAACACAATGCGTGACTGGTACAGCAAAGGGTACATCCGTTCCGATGTTTCAAGCGTAGGTGATGATACTACCGATTCCATGCAGAATAAATATGCAGTTCAGATGACTACCTACAAACCCGGTCAGACAGGCCCCGAAAACCAGACAAACTGCGAGTACGAGCACAAGATACTCCTTACACTTCGTATGTCGGAGACAGCTTGCCGTTCCACAATGACCGGTATCAGCATAACAAGCAAAAATCCCGAAAAGGCATATGAGCTTATCAAGCTTGTAAATACAGACAAAGAGCTCTACAACCTCATCTGCAACGGCATAGAGGGAAAACACTATGAGCTCACAGAGTCAGGCAAAATAATTCCTGATGAAAAATCAGGCTATTGCCCCAACTGTGACTGGAAAGTGGGATGTCAGTTCAACGCACTTCTTGACGAAGGTATGCCCGACGATGCATGGGAGCAGACCATTGCTCTCAATGATTCCGCAGAAACAAGCCCCTTGTCCGGATTTACCTATGATGATTCCGAAACCTCCCTGGACATCAGCAACGTTACTGCGGTTATGAGCGAATACAGCGATTTTATAACAGTAAAGGACTTTGACAAGTACCTTTCCGATTACACCGCAAAGCTCAAAGAGGCAGGTTCTGACAAGCTTTACGATGATATAGAAAAACAGGAAGTCGGAGGCCAAGCG
>JAZPXS010000226.1:0-12012 GCA_045543775.1 Clostridia bacterium | reverse complement strand
CCATACACAGTAGCAATGATAAAACTTTTTTGAGTTCCATAGGTTTTCTCCTTTGAAAAATTGAATTTTAACCGTATATACCACAAAAAAGAAACAAAAAACTGCGGCAACCTTTAAAGGTTACCACAGCAGTTTTTCCGTGTCTTTCACTTTTGCATTGCAACACAAATAAGCCCTGCCAAAATTCCGCCTTTCGGGGCTTTTTCAGTGCTAAGCAAAAATATTACTCCTATACATTGTACTTACGGAGTAACATCAGAGCAGGTCTTTTGACTCGCATCATTATAACGCACAATATCCCGCCTTCTCAGTTTCCCAATGACCGGCTTTCGCCGACGGATACAAAAACTTCGGTACATACACCGACAGTTAACCGCAGGGGATTCTCACCCCATTCCCTTTACACCGATTATACCTAAGCAGTATAACCGACACTTTGTGTGAATTTATTGAATTTTACTGTATTTTATCACAATTTTTCGGGGAAATCAATCCCAAAATCAATCATTTTTTAAAAAAGACGGTTACATTTTAACAAATACTTGTAAATCAGGAAAAATTGTGGTAAAGTATATTGTATGAAAGGAATGATTTATAATGGATAAGTATTATATAACAACCGCCATTGCCTATACATCCCGCAAACCCCATATAGGCAATACTTATGAGATTGTTCTTACAGATGCCATTGCACGCTTCAAAAGACTCATCGGCAAGGATGTCTTTTTCCTTACAGGTACCGATGAACACGGTCAGAAGATAGAAGAATGTGCCAAGGAAAGCGGCATCACTCCCAAGGAGTATGTTGACAAAATAGCAGGAGAGATTAAGACTATATGGGATCTTATGAACACCAGCTACGATAAATTTATAAGAACCACCGACGACTACCACGAGGAAGCCGTCAAGAAGATATTTACAAAGCTCTACGAAAAAGGCGATATCTACAAGAGTACCTACGAGGGACTCTATTGTATCCCCTGTGAGTCTTTCTTTACGGAAACTCAGGTAACAGACGGTCTTTGCCCCGACTGCGGAAGACCTGTAAAGAAAACCAGTGAGGAAGCGTACTTCTTCAAAATGAGCAAGTATCAGGATGCTCTTATGAAGCATATTGAGGAAAACCCCGAGTTCATTCAGCCGGAAAGCCGTAAGAAGGAAATGGTAAACAACTTCTTAAAACCCGGACTTCAGGACCTCTGTGTTTCCCGTTCTTCCTTTAAGTGGGGAGTTCCCGTTCCTTTTGACGATAACCACGTAATATATGTGTGGATAGATGCTCTTTCAAACTACATTACCGCTCTTGGCTACAGTGTGGACGAAAAGGGCGAGCTCTACAGCAAGTACTGGCCTGCAGATGTGCACATTATCGGTAAGGACATATTGAGATTCCATACTATATACTGGCCCATTATCCTTATGGCATTGGGTGAGCCTTTGCCAAAGCAGATTTTCGGTCATCCCTGGCTCCTTTCCGGCGGTGACAAGATGAGTAAGTCCAAGGGTAATGTCCTCTATGCAGATGACCTTGTACGCCACTTCGGTGTTGATGCCATCCGCTACTATCTCCTCCGTGAGATGCCCTTTGCTCAGGACGGCACAATAACACTGGAGACAATCATTGCACGCTTTAATGCTGACCTTGCAAATACTCTGGGTAATCTTGTAAACAGAACAGTTGCTATGGTTAATAAGTATTTTGGCGGAGAGATTGCAAACCCCAATGCTGATGGCGAGTTTGATGCTGAGCTTAAGGATTATGCACTCACTACCGTTAAGGAAGCTTGTGCAAAGATGGACGAATTAAAGGTTGCGGATTCTCTCGAATGTGTGATGAACCTTGCAAGAAGAAGCAACAAGTATATAGACGAAACAATGCCCTGGGCACTTGCCAAGGACGAGGCAAATCACGACAGATTAAAGACCGTGCTTTGCAACCTCATAGAATCCATCCGCTTTATCGGTATTATGATAGCCCCCTTTATGCCCGAAACAGGAGAGGCAATATTAAAGCAGATAAATGCTTCTGTTACATCCTTTGATTCACTGGATAAGTTCCAATGCGACAAGGTGGCAGTAGGTGAGGCTCAGCCTCTCTTTGCACGACTTGACGAAAAGAAAAAGCTCGAAGAAGTGGAAAACGACCTCTTTAAAGAGCCTGAACCCGAACCGGAAGAGGAAAAGGTGCCCGAAATCACAATTGATGATTTTGCCAAGGTTGAACTCAAGGTGGGAACAGTTCTGGAAAGTCAGCCGGTAGAGGGTGCAAAGAAGCTCCTTGTTTCCAAAATAAAAATCGGAAGTGAAGTAAGACAGATTGTGTCCGGCATTGCCGAATACTACAAGCCCGAAGAGATAATCGGCAAACAGGTGGTAGTGGTTACCAACTTAAAACCCGTTAAACTCAGAGGTGTTCTGTCCGAGGGTATGATACTGTGTGCCTCCGAGGGTAAGAAGCTTTGCATAGTTTCGCCTAGTGGAGATATAGAGGACGGAGCAGAAGTGAGATAAGACGGGAATTAAAAAATTGCACAGACCGTTTAAACGGCAGGGGCAATAAAAATCAATAAAAATGTAGGGAACCGAAAAATACGGTTCCCTTTCTGTTTGTATGCCGTTTAAACTCCGGTCAAACTTCGCCCCTCGATGTGCCACGCACACCTTCGGGTCCCCCTTGCAAGCAGGGCTTGCTTCGGCTCAGTTTGACCGTTCTGCACTAATTTTTTGAATTCCCGGAGTGGGCATTTTTTTTGAGTACCCCCACACCCCCGTATTTTCAATGCGGAATAAAAAGTTACTGAATTATGGCAATGTATTTTTAAGTAAGTTATAAGATTTTTGAATTCCCGGAGCGGGTAATTGTTAAAATTATTATACACCACAAAAGTCAATTGTACAAGGAATTTGGCATAATTACTATTGATATACATATTGATTTGTTGTATAATATGGGGCGAGGAGGGACAAAAATGAAGTTCAACACACGAAGAATGGTTTTATCGGCAATGCTTGCAGCCATCTGCTGCGTAGTGACAACCTTTTTAAAAATACCCTCTCCGTTTAAGGGTTACATAAATCTGGGAGATTGCATTGTGCTTCTTTGCGGATGGGTTCTTTCTCCGATTTACGGATTTCTGGCAGCAGGCTTAGGTTCTCTTTTTGCCGATGTTTTTGCCGGATATGTTATGTATGCTCCCGTAACATTTGTTATTAAGGGAGCTATGGCTCTTATCGCCAACTATTGCTTCAGATCTACGCATAGCAGATTCGGTAATACGGTTTCGAGAATAGTCGGCGGTGTTCTTGCAGAAATAATAATGGTTCTTGGATATTTTGTTTTCGAAGGCTTTCTGTATGGATTTGTCCCGTCTGCAGTCAATATACCCATAAATGCAGTTCAGGGTATTGCAGGTCTTATAGCCGGAATAATTCTGGCAAGGGTTTTTGATAAGACAAAGATAATTTAAGAATATAACGGGGATGTAATTTTAAAAAAATTACATCCCCGTTAATTTTAACTAATTGTTTTCGTATTGTGAAAGTGCAAATATAATACCAATGGATTTTTTCTGTGTATCACGGTCAAGCTGTCTGTATAAGTCAAGAAGCTGTACTTCATCCTCCGTGAGACCTTCTGCAGCAAATTTTTCTGCAGGCATACGGATGTCGCTGATACCTATAATGTAGTCAACGGAAGCACCAAATATTTTTGACATTTGTATGAGTGTATCAATGCTTGGTTGATGTACTCCGCATTCATAGGCACTTATCATTTTTTGAGAAACATTGAGCTTGAGAGCAAGACCAACTTGGTTTAACCCTTTTTCCTTTCTTAGTTCACATATTCTCATTGCAAAACCACCTCCAACTGTATACTTTATATAAGTAATTATATTCGTTTTACTTGACATTATAAGTAGTTGGAAGTATAATATTACCTGAATAACGAATATTATGGGAGTGCTGGTGTGAAGGAAGTAGTTATTACAAAAAGCAAAGCTATGCCATCGGGATTTTACATCAAATTGTTTTGTTGTATGTGTTTTTTGTATTTGATACCCGGCTTATGGTGCAGTTCAAAATTTGTTATACTGTCGTGGGGTGTGGGATTGATTTTTATATTAAATTGTTTTTTGTATTTTTCCCGTTGCAGCATAACGGTGACAAATGTTCGGTTTTACGGAAGAACAATTACGGGAAGGGTATTCGACTTGCCCGTTTCAGATATAAGAAGTACAGGCACCTGTCCGCTTAAAGGGGTTGTCTTCTTTACGAAGCACGGCAGACTGATTTTTGTTTTTGTAGATAATAATATTGAAATTCCTGAAAGGGTAAGCGATTTTTTGGTGGATAAATTCAGATAATAAAAATACGGGGATGTAAATTAATTCGGCAAATTAATTTACATCCCCGTTTTGTTTTACTGTGCAACTCTTGCCGTTGTGCCGTATATGTCCGAAACACTGTTATTTACTATCCTCAAAAATACCGGTGAAGCATACACCGTATTGGAATTCCAATCGTCCGGATATGCATAATCTGTATCTGCCATAAAATCGGCAACATTAATAACTGTATTTCTGCCGGTATCGTTAAATGTATATCTGTATGAAGAATCTGTTATTATATACATATCTCCGTGGGAGTTTACGGTTATCATTTCTCCCTTGCTTGTGGCTTGATATCCTTCGTTCAGGATATAGCCTGTAACAAGCTCGGTATTTTCGCCAAGGAGAGTCCGGACTTCTTCCTCTGTATCAACCTCGTTCGTCAGACGGTGGATGGGAGAGTGGCTTTCTTCATCTTCAATTGTTGCAAGTACAATATACCAGTCTGCAATTCCTTTTTCATCTTCGGCAAACATAAACACATCACCGGGAGCGAGGTTTAAAGAATCGGAATTAATACATTCGGTAATGCCGTCCAGTATTACCTGCCCTTCCTCTTCATTCATAACATATTCAATCACGGTAACATCGGCTCCTGCACTGTTAACTGAGGAATAAACCTTTGTAACAATTGCCATACCCTCGTAAGGAGTGTAGCTGTCCTCGGGCACTGTTATAACTGTGCCTGTGCGGTCAGGAATTGATGGTTTGGAGGGCGGAAGCTCGCTCTCCGAAGCTTTGGCTTTAACAATATCACCCAGATAGCCTATATAGAGGATGTAATATTCTCCCACTGATATTTCCCCAAGTGTTGAATCCTTGTATGTTTTGCCCGACAGTGTTGTGACATAGCTGGTGCCTCCGGATAAGTGAGTGCTTGCTATGTAATCGGTAACGGTGCTCTCGCCCATATGTATCAGTTTGAGGAATGTGTCATAACCTGAGAAGCTGCTGCCATCTACTGTGTATGCCACAAAGTCCCCTTCTTCAAAATCATCGGGAGTAAGAGTGTTTCCGTATCTGTCTGTAAGAATAATGTTTGTGTTTTCGTCACTGAGGTCAACGGTTGCAACTTCACCGTTGGTGAGAGCAATTTCTCCGGTTTGTACATCCGTGTAGTCTATAAAGGAGTGACCGTAATAGTTAGCCACAAGAGCGTCAAAAAGGTTGTCTCCGTTATTTTCTATAAACTTTAGCATAATGCCGGATTCAAGCAGTATATCGTCCATATCTCCGTTATAAACCGAGCCGTTAAGAATTACTGTTCCGTCAGCTTCAAAATTGATGGAATAAGTTGAGGGAGAGTTTTCCGGCTCCGGATAATAATATATCTGTATCCTGCCTGAGCGGTCTCTGTATTCCGAAATCATATCGGACATTATTGATAAGGAGGAGCCTATTTCTCCAGAAATAATTGATGCAATTCTGTAAGAATCACCGTCGGGACAGCTTACATAAACCACAGAGTCTTCATACAGGAAGTCAGTAGGGTTCAGACTGCCGTTTTCAAAGATATAACTTCTGTTTTCTATGAATTTTCCGTCAGGTGCTTCGTAGGTGATTTGTACAGAGCTGTTTACAGAGTTGACATTTTGTATTATTGCATTGGCAATAAATATGTTCATCTTTGTAAGAGGGGATACAAAGCTATATGCGTTTTTACCATTCATAACAGCCCAGACGGTTTCCGAGTCGGATACCAGGTACACTTCCATCATAGGAGTGGAGAGCATATTATAGATAAGCCTTACAAAAATTCCTGAGTTTACATTTGAAGCAGGGGAAATTCCGGAGCTTAGTTTGGTGTTGTTAAAAAGATTTACATAGTTTATACTCTTGCCTCCGCAGATGTCTGCAAGAGGAGTATATCCAAGTGCCTTTACAGTGGCTTCAACTGCATCAGCATAAGTTAAAATCTCTTCGCTTCCGTATTCGGTGTCGGATATACCTTTTATTATTTTCTTTTGTGCAAGGCAGTTGATTTCTCCTGCATAGGGGTGAGAGCCTTTTACATCTGTAAAGAGGTTGTCTTCCTTAAACATATCCGCAATGCTTCCGGCACTGAGAACATTGCATATAACCTTTGCAAATTCTCCTCGGGTTATCTCTCTGGAGGCATCATTATGGGTGAATCCGCTTGTTATACCAAGGTCACTTAGCAGCTTTGCTGCCTGAGTATAGGATGGATAGGGTGCGCAGATATCAATGCCGGGCTTTGGCTCTGCTTTTCCGTCACCGTATGCGGGGACGGGAGAGGTGTTTTCATCGTAATCAAAAATGTATCCGGTCAAATCCGGGAAAAATCTGTAGCTTGTACCAACTGTCACGGGCAGATAGTATGAATAATAATCCTTGCCGTCTATCGTAACGGTTGTAATTCTATCTTCTTCGGAGATGGCATCCACCGTTCCGGTAAATGAATTTTCGGTAAGCTTGATGAATTTTATGTAATATTCGTATCTTGCAGGTCTGGTTGCATCTGCAACAACAGCAACAGCATCTCCTGCACCGAAATCGCTGATATCCAGAGGATTGCCATTGTAATCCTCAAAGACGGTCATTATTTCTTCATCATCAAAGTCAAAATGAACATTTCCGCAGTTCGCAAGAGAAATAAGGTTGCTGTCAACAGATGAAATCCGGTCGTATACGTATTCTGTGGCAACCATACAGTCATATACACTGTCGCCGGTGTTTTCTATGAGCTTGATTTCAACATTGGCAGACATAAGGATTTCTTCGGGTGTCAGATATGATTCGATGTGATTGTAATCCACAATATCAAAATCTGTCTGAGCAGATTTCTCTATGCCGGAATCCAGGTATTCAAGGGTACCGTCACTACTGCTGTAGGAAATTACATCATTGGAATTAAGTGTGAGAGTTTCGCCGTAACCTGCAGGGAAGATTTTTCGTACAATGTATTTTGGACCGGCTTTTTCCACATATATATCTACTAACTGATAACGGTACTTGTCTGCTTCGGCAGAGTTATTCAGGAATGCATAGGAACGGTTTTGTTTGAATGTGTAGCATTTGGAATTTTCCGCAGTCCTGAAGTCCAATTTATTGCCGTACAGCTGGGTTATTGTTCCTGTGGCAACAAACACATCCCGGTTTAAAAGCAGGGTTTCGTAGCTTTTGTCAGCCTTTCCGTCAAGAATCTGCCATTGGGAAGAGACACTTGAAACGGTTGTCGGTTTCATAAGAGGTGTTTCTATGGCATTTTTGATAAGTACAATCAGATTGTCCCAGGACAGGAGTTGCCCGGAAGTAATGTTTTTGGTAATACCGTAATCGGATGCTACCTGCAGATAACCGAGAGGAAATCCATCTTTCTTTGCAAGAATCTCGTATCCGAGAGCACGAACCGTAGCGGCAACCGCATCCTTGTAGGTTATGGGGTTGTCGGCTTCAAAGTTGTCTGCAAAGGTAATTATGCCGCTTTCTGCCGCAAGATTTATGTAGCCTGAATATTTGTGATTTTCATCCACATCGGGGCAGAAATCCATATTGCGGTAGAAAACCTCTTCCTCCGTAATTCCCAGAGCACGGATGAGAGCATATGCAAATTCTCCTCTGGTTACACTGTCTCCTGAGGAAAAGTCTTCTGCATAGGTATCCTCAAGGATATTAAGAGATACAAGGAGGTCCTTGTATTCTTCTGTTTCAGGTGAGAGGGGTGTTTTTGCATAAACAATATCATCCGCCAGTGCGGGGGTGAGAGGCTTTAGCTTGTTATCGGAAGATAGGAGCATAGCCTTGAATGTTACGGCATCTTCGTTGTGTGGAAGAGTAACACTCTTGCTTGTTTCGGTGTCTGTCACTGTTTCACTTGCCTTTTCCACCGTCATACCGTCCTTGTCATATGCGGCAACAACAAGCCGTGCACTGTCAAAGGACAGAACATCTGTGTCGATATTCACGGTAAAAACGGCATCTTCCCCTGAGCGTACTATACTCTGCAGGGTAAGACAGGATGAGCTATCCGCCATAACCGATGCCGGAATAAGAGTGGTGAGCACAAGGGAAATTATGCATAGTAAACTTATAAACTGTTTTTTCAAAGCTATCACTCCTGAAAAGTTTTTATTTGTTTTATTGTACTGCTACAATATGGAAAAGTCAAGGAATGTGAACTGAAAGATCGCGTCAATTTACTGTCGGATTTTTCAATATCACTTTTTCAACAAGTATGATGTGATTTATTAAATTGCACGTCCCCATTATCACATTATTATACATTATCATCCGCGCTCATTTTAAACATTCTTTTTCTATTTCAATATCGTGTATCTTTATGTTAGCTGAACGAAGTAATTTTTTTACATACTCTTCAAACTTTTTTTCATTATTATCAAATCGAGCGTATAATGCTTCTTTTTGATAAAATTCATACGCAATCTTCTTTTGTTCTTCTATAAATTCGTCTTGAGTCATTTCAAAAATTCTAATACGAGAGTTTTCAAACTTGAAACCAGGTTCATTTTCAGATTTTAACGCATCATATATTCCATCCATATAATAATTGATTTTTTCTTGATCGGGAACCAAGTTTAAACGTTCTGCCTCCTGCAAAATAACACATTCTTTGACGATTTCATACACAGTTTCTTTAAGTGTGTATGAATATATATCCATTAGTCTTATTCGTACACTTTCAAACTCTTTTCTTGTTATTTTTTTATTTCCTATAGATATAACCGTATCATCCATATTTTCGTGTTGTATTATGTTTTTTGTCTTTATCATTGTTGCTTCCCACTCTTCCAGTGAAAGATCAATTCTTTTTTTGTCAGCAACTTCAAATTCATCCAATCTATATGGATTTGATGGTTTAAAAAATCTCATTAAAACAATTGAGATTATAATTACAAACACGCAAAAGACGACAAATAAATATGTATTTTTCTTATGTTTAGACATAACATATCCTCCGTCTTAGTTTAAAATTTAATAGTTACCGTTTTACTATACATAGGAATTGATGATGCATTTTGTGTATTTTGGGGACGTGCCTCTTTTCGCGCGTTTTTCTTTGCTTTTTTTTAAAAATGTGTAAAAACAGGCACGTCCCCATTATCACATTATCATTCTTCGTTATCCCAAAATTTGCCCCCAAGATAGTATTGATAGTTCAACAGGAAGGCCTATAGTATTTAACTTTTCAATAATTGATGGATTTAACAGAAAATACATTTGTGATTGAGAAGATTGAAAAAATAATCTTATGACGACAATATGATTTTTGGCATATTTTTCTATAAAATATTTTCTGTCTATTATCTCATCTAAAAATGATGATAGTTGGGATAATTCTTCATCATCTTCATATGATTTTTCATATTTATATACGTTTATCTTGCTTTTGCCTGTAATTCGATTTAAAAATGAACCTTTTCTTATCATTTTACTGCCATTAAAGGCAAGTTCTGTTGCGATTTCATCCAAAATATTTTTATCAGTTCTAATTATTAATGAATACATCTGTGAAGAAAAGAGACGTTTATTCCAAAAATTCTTTAGCAAGCTCAATTAACTCCTTCCATATATTTTGGGGACCTGCCTCTTTTTGCACGTTTTTCTTTGCTTCTTTCTGAAATGTGAAAAACAGGCACATCCCCATTATTACATATTTGTTTTATTGTACTGCTATAATATGGAAAAGTCAAGAAACGTCAATGGGTTGTAAAAAATTCAACCAAATTTTTTACAACCCATTTCAGATTATATATTCTTAATTATTCTTACTCTCTGTACGCCGTCCATAGCTTCTATCTGTGCAGCTATTTCATCGGGTATTTCTTCTGCATCCATCATTGTATATGCATTTTCGCCCTTGCTCTTGTTTATCATATTGATAATGTTTATGCCTTTTTCGGACATAAGACCGGAGAAGGTAGCGAGCATATTGGGGATGTTCTTGTGTGCAATGGTGATTCTGTATTTACCGTCCATAGGCATTTCGCAGTTGGGGTAGTTTACAGAGTTCTTTATGTTACCTGTGCACATAAAGTCGGACAGTTCCTTTGCTGCCATTACAGCACAGTTATCTTCCGACTCAGGTGTGGAAGCACCCAGGTGGGGGATGTTTACTGTGTTTGGCATATCCAGAGTTTCCTCAGAGGGGAAGTCTGTTACATAGCAGGCAACCTTTCCGGATTCCAGTGCCTTCTTCATAGCGGCATTGTCTACCAGTGCACCTCTTGCAAAGTTTAATATTCTTACTCCGTCCTCCATACATTCCAGAAGCTCTTCGTTTATTATACCCTTTGTGGAATCAAGAAGAGGAAGATCCATTGTAATGTAGTCGCACTTTGCAGCCATAGCCTTTATGTCTGCGGATTTCTTAACTGCTCTGGAGAGGTTCCATGCGGCATCTACGGAAATGTAGGGGTCGTAGCCTATTACATTCATACCGAGAGCTGTTGCAAGGTTGGCTACCATAACACCGATGGCACCGAGACCGATTACACCGAGAGTTTTGCCCTTGATTTCAGGACCTGCAAATGCACTCTTGCCTTTTTCCACGAGTTTTTCCACATTTGCACCCTCGCCCTTCAAGGTCTTTGCCCATTCGGTAGCGTCGTTTATCTTTCTGGATGCCATAAGAAGTCCTGCTACTGCAAGCTCTGCCACGGCATTTGCATTGGCGCCGGGTGTGTTGAATACTGCAACACCCATTTCGCTCATTTTGTCAATGGGGATGTTGTTAACGCCTGCACCTGCTCTGGCTACTGCCTTTAAGCTCTTGGGGATTTCCATTTCATGCATGGAAAAGCTTCTGAGTATTACGGCATCGGGATTATCTGTTGCATCTGTAACGGTGAATATGTCGGGATTTAACATATCGAGACCGCACTTTGCTATTTTGTTTAATGTGAGTACTTCATACATATTATATTACCACCTTATTTGTTTTCTGTTTCAAACTTCTTCATAAAGTCTACAAGAGCCTTAACTCCGTCTACACCCATAGCGTTGTAGATGCTTGCTCTCATACCGCCTACACTTCTGTGACCTTTGAGGTTTACAAAGCCTGCTGCGGTAGCTTCCTTTATAAACTTGGCATTGAGTTCGTCATCGCCTGTTACAAAGGGAACATTCATAAGAGAACGGTCTTCCTTTGCATTAACAGTTGCATTAAACATTGCGGATTCGTCAAGGAAGCCATAGAGGATAGCTGCTTTTTCTTCGTTTATAGTTTTCATAGCGTCAAGACCGCCAAGACTCTCCAACCACTTGCACACAAGACCGCAGATATAGATGGGGTATGTGGGGGGAGTGTTAAACATAGAGCCGTTTTCGGAATGTGTTGCATAGTTAAACATTGTAGGTGTGATATCCATTGCATTTCCGATTAAATCTTCTCTTACAATAACAACAGTAAGACCTGCAGGTGCCATATTCTTCTGTGCGCCGGCATAGATAAGACCGAACTTACTTACATCCACGGGTTCACTGAGGATTGAAGATGACATATCTGCTACCAGGGGAACATTTCCTGTATCGGGAAGCTCGGAGAACTTTGTACCGTAGATGGTGTTGTTGTAGGTGATGTGGAAGAAGTCTGCATCGGGAGTAAAGTCAGCTTTGTTTAGCTTGGGGATATAGGAGAAGGTCT
>JAZPXS010000225.1:0-11317 GCA_045543775.1 Clostridia bacterium | reverse complement strand
CCATTGATTATCTTGAAATCAGCAGATACATATGTATGTCTCCGGGTTGCTATGAATTCCGGGTAAGCCAGAATAATGATTCTGTTCTTAAGCTTGTAATTCCAAATCAAAACATAAAGGAGGGAAAATACAACACACTTTATATAATAGGTCTGTCTAACGAAAACCCTTCCTTGATGGGGATACTTACAGTTGATGCTGCCAGCTATACCGGATATTATTTGTAATTCTACTTGACAAAACGGAATATGTCGTGTTACAATCCACATAGTGCAGAGATTAGGAGACGCACCAAAATAACCTCTTGAGGTTTATTTTGGTGCGTTTTTTGTTTGCAACAAAGCTTCTTGCCAAATCCCGCATACAATGATATAATAGAAACATCCTGATTTTTGGAATATTGGAGGATTTTATGAGTAAACCAAGGATAATTGCCGCAGTACGAAGCTCTGATGAGTTTGAATGTGCATTGTGCGAAAAAACGGATATAATATTTATGCTTGCACCAAACATTTCGGACATTGCTCATCAGGCAGAGAGTGCACACAAAGCAGGAAAGAAATATTTTATACATATGGATCTTGCAGAGGGGATAGGAAAGGATGAACACGGTATACGTTTTGCAAAGCAAAACGGAGCAGACGGTATCATCAGTACCCGAACAAATATAATAAAAATTGCGAGAAAGCTGGGGCTATTTACGGTTCAGAGATTTTTTATAGTAGATTCTCATTCAATTGATACCACGGTGGAGTCTGCACTTTCATCCAAAGCGGATATGATAGAAATTATGCCGGGAACAGTTTCTAAGGTTATAGTAAGACTCAAAGAACAACTCACTATGCCAATTGTTGCCGGAGGGCTGATAGAAACTTATGAGGAAATAGAAGAAGCTGTATCCTGCGGTGCTGCAGCAATATCTACGGGCAAAAAAGAATTCTGGAGGTGACATTCATTGGGCAGTATAAAAGATAAAAAATTGTTTTTACTTGATATGGACGGTACCATATACCTTGATAATGACCTTTTTGACGGAACTATAGATTTTCTGGATTATGTACGTTCAGTCGGCGGAAGATATATATTTCTTACCAACAATTCATCCAAAAGCGTTTCAAAATATGTAGATAAATTAAAGTCTTTGGGAATAGACGCAAAAGAGGATGATTTTCTTACTTCTGCAAATGCTACAGTGCTTGCCTTAAAAAAGAAAGATTACCGCAAAATTTATGTGTTTGGAACAAGGTCATTTGCGGAGCAGCTTTCGGAGGCAGGACTTCCTGTTACAACTGTACCGGAGGATGACATTGACTGCCTTTGTATGGGATTTGATACGGAGCTGACATTTCAAAAGCTTGAGGATGCTTGCATCCTTCTTGGCAGGGGAGTGGATTATATAGCTACCAATCCGGATTGGGTTTGCCCTACCTGGTATGGCTCTGTGCCGGATTGCGGTTCTGTGAGCGAAATGCTTTTTAATGCTACAGGAAGACGTCCCGAATTTATCGGCAAGCCAAAGCCAACTATGGCATATCTTGCCATGGAAAAGTGCGGTTTTGCTCCTGAGGAAACTGTTCTTATGGGAGACAGACTGTATACTGATATTGCCTGCGGTGTCAACGCCGGTATTTCCACAATATTTGTGCTGAGCGGTGAGGGGACGCTTGAGGATTTGGAAAAAAGCGAGGTCAAGCCGGAGTTTGTCTATCAAAATATACGTAAAATATACGAGGATCTTGTGAATTAAAAAGAAAAACACAAGAAAATATCAAAAATATAAGAAAATAGCAATTGACAATTGCAAATTACTATGATACAATGTATTCGGAGAAAATTGGAAATGAGCTCCGAATACCAAGGGGGCCTGTTTTCCACAAGGCTCTCTTTTTGTATAAATTGTGTGTAATACACAAAAACTTTTGTTGTATAATTTAATGTATATATTTTAAGAAAAGAGGTATGTATGATGAAACAGTTGGATTTGGCAAAATATGGTATTACCGATGTCAAAGAGATTATTCACAATCCTTCCTACGAAGAGTTGTTTGCAGCAGAGACAGACCCCGCTCTTGAAGGCTTCGAAAAAGGACAGGAAACAGAGCTTGGTGCGGTTAATGTTATGACAGGTATCTACACAGGACGTTCACCTAAGGATAAGTTCATTGTAATGGATGAAAACTCCAAGGATACAGTATGGTGGACATCCGAAGAATTCAAAAATGATAACCACCCCTGCAGTGAAGAAACATGGGCAGAGCTCAAGAAAATCGCAGTAAAAGAACTTTCCGGCAAGAAACTCTATGTTCAGGATGTATTCTGCGGTACAAATGCAGACTCCAGAATGGCTATCCGTTTTATAATGGAAGTTGCTTGGCAGGCTCACTTTGTTAAGAATATGTTCATCAACCCCACAGCTGAAGAACTTGAAAACTTCGAGCCTGATTTTGTTTGCTACAATGCTTCCAAAGCAAAGGTAGAAAATTATAAGGAGCTCGGACTTAACTCCGAAACTGCTGCAGTATTCAACATCACCTCCCGTGAACAGGTTATCTTAAACACATGGTACGGCGGTGAAATGAAAAAAGGTATGTTCTCTATGATGAACTACTTCCTCCCCTTAAACGGAATGGCTTCCATGCACTGCTCTGCAAACACAGATATGGAAGGTAAGAATACAGCTCTCTTCTTCGGACTTTCCGGTACAGGTAAAACAACACTCTCCACAGATCCCAAGAGACTTCTCATCGGTGATGACGAACACGGTTGGGATGACAACGGTGTATTTAACTTTGAAGGCGGATGCTATGCAAAGGTTATTAACCTTGACAAGGAATCCGAACCTGACATATACAATGCAATAAAGAGAAACGCTCTTCTCGAAAATGTTACAGTAGACGAAAACGGTGTATGCGATTTTGCAGATGATTCCGTTACAGAAAACACTCGTGTTTCTTATCCTATTGACCACATTGAGAAGATAGTTCGCCCCGTATCCAGTGCTCCCGATGCAAAGAATGTTATATTCCTTTCTGCAGATGCTTTCGGCGTACTTCCCCCTGTTTCCATCCTCACACCCGAGCAGGCACAGTACTACTTCCTTTCCGGATTCACATCAAAGCTTGCAGGTACAGAGCGTGGTATAACAGAACCCACACCCACATTCTCCGCTTGCTTTGGTCAGGCATTTTTGGAACTCCACCCCACAAAGTATGCAGAAGAACTTGTTAAGAAGATGGAAAAGAGCGGTGCAAAGGCATACCTCGTAAATACCGGCTGGAACGGTACAGGCAAGCGTATTTCCATCAAGGATACCAGAGGTATCATCGATGCCATCCTTGACGGCTCTATCCTCAAGGCTGACACCAAGACAGTACCTTATTTCAATCTTGCAGTTCCCACAGAACTTCCCGGTGTTGATACAAATATTCTTGATCCCAGAAACACTTACGAAAATCCTGCTGATTGGGATGAAAAGGCAAAAGACCTCTCCGCACGTTTTGTAAAGAACTTTGTTAAGTACACAGGCAACGATGCAGGTAAGGCACTTGTAGAAGCAGGTCCTAAGCTTTAATATTAATTTAATAATTTTTACAAAAAGGGGCTGAAAAGTCCCTTTTTGTATTATTTTTTTACGCAGAAATTCCACTATTTTACTCAATTTCAAAAATCTAAAAAATTCGTATTGATTTTTATTTTCTTAAGTGTTACAATGGGGCAAAAATAACCCGTAAGGAGAGATCTATATGTCAAAAATACTCAAAATAGGAGTAATGGGTATTGAAAGAGGAGAATTCATACTCCGTGCTTCACAGTTCCTTAAGGATGAAATGGTTGTAAGTGCGGTATGCGAATTAAATGATGCTACGATAGAGAAGCAAAGACACTTTTTTTCGGAAGAAACAAAGGTGTACAAGGATTTTGACGAATTTATAAATTCAGGACTTGACGGTGTGGTTCTTTGTAACTACTTCCACGAGCACGCAAAATATGCCATAAAGGCAATGGAGGCAGGTGTTCCCGTTCTTTCGGAGACAACCGCCGCACCCTCTCTTGGCGAATGTATAGACCTTGTAGAAGCATATGAACGCACAGGAACAAAATATATGCTTGCGGCAAACTGCCCATACTTTAAACCCGTACATGCTATGATTGATAACCTCAAAAGTGAAAAGTACGGCAAGGTATTGTATGCGGAAGCAGAATACATTCACGCCGCTCCTAAGGGTACAGTCCGTAAGGAGCCTGATCCCAACAATCTCCACTGGAGAAATACTCTCCCTTGCTGTTACTACAATATGCATTCTTTAGGTCCTCTTATGTACATAACAGGAACAGTCCCCGTCAAGGTTACAGGTAAAGCCGTAAAATACGATGTCCCCGGAAAACTCACCAATGTTCCAAAAACCTTTTCCCTTACAGAGATGGATTCCGGTGCGGTATTCTGCACAACGGGTGTTGTTAATGCCGGTATAACAAGTAAGTGGTTCAGAGTTTCCTGTGAGTACGGAACTATGGAGACACTTCGTGACGACTGGAAAGAGGAATGGCTGTTTGAGTTTGATGCCGCAGACAAATTTACAAAAACCTGGGAAGGTTGGGTAAGCTCCGGTTGCATCACCAAGGAAGAAGAAGCAAAATATGGTTCTGCAATAGAGAGCGTAGGACACGGCGGCATAGACTTTATTCTTACTCTGGAATTTTTGAAGGCACTTCGTGGTGAAAAGGAAATATTTTTTGATGTATATCGCTCTGTTGCTCTTTCTGCGGCAGGTATACTCACCTGGTACTCCATACTCGATTCCAGCAAAGAGTATATAATCCCGGATTTTAGAGATAAAGAGGCACGCGAAGTATTCCGAGGAGATTACAGAGTTCCCTTTGGCAAAACTCTTGATGAAATTACACTTCCTTACAGACTTGATTGATAAATATTACTACACGGCTTGTGTACATATGCACAGCCGTGTTTTTTTGTATAGGAAAATCCAAAAATGAATTAATATGTTGACTTTTGGCAGATATTATGCTAAAATTTTTGTCAGTAGTTCCTATATTTTCTGACGGGAGTGAATGGCAATAAAAGCTTTAGAGGATAAAATATTAAAAGAGGGCAGAGTTCTGCCCGGAGACATACTTAAAGTGGACTGTTTTCTTAATCACCGCATTGATGTGCCGTTTCTCTTGGAAATGGGTAGGGAGATAGCTCAGCTTTACGAAAAGGATCAAGTTAACAAAATCCTCACTATTGAAACATCGGGTATACCTATTGCATTTGCTGCAGCACAGTATATGAGTGTTCCGGTGGTCTTTGCAAAAAAGGACAAGTCCGGCAATATTTCAAACGAGGTTTATTCTTCGAGGGTTACTTCCTTTACACGGAAGAATGTATATGATGCAGTTATCAGCAAAAACTTTCTGGGCCCGGAGGACAATGTTCTTGTAATAGATGATTTTCTTGCAAAGGGAAATGCCCTGGCAGGATTAATAGACATAATAGGACAAGCAGGGGCAAAACTGTGCGGTTGTGCCATTGCAATCGAAAAAGGGTTTCAAGGCGGCGGCGATGAGCTTCGGCAAAAAGGAATCAGGATTGATTCTCTTGCTATTGTGGAGTCAATGTCCGAAAACTCACTTGAATTTCGTAAATAATGTGCGTATGTAAAATGTTTTTACATAAATATTTTTTGCCAAAAAGGCAGGAGGGTGTTAAAAATGAAAAAGATTTTTTCATTTCTTCTCATTGCTGTAATGCTCGTAGCATCAGTTAGTATGTTATCAGCTTGCGGCGGAGAAACAGCAGAAGCTGATTTTAAGATTGGCTTTATCTTCTTACACGATGAAAACTCAACCTATGACAAGAACTTCCTTGAAGCTGCAGAAGCAGCAACAGAAGAATTGGGACTTTCATCTGAGCAGGTTATTTTCAAGACAAATGTTCCTGAAGGTAACGAATGTTATGAATCTGCAGCAGACCTTGCTGACCAGGGTTGCGATATCGTTTTCGCCAATAGCTTTGGTCATGAGCCATATATGTTAAAGGCTGCAAAGGAATTCCCGGAGGTTCAGTTCTGCCATGCTACCGGTACTACCGCTCATACAGAAGATGTACCAAATTTCCACAATGCATTTGCTTCCATTTACGAAGGCAGATACCTTGCAGGTATTGCAGCAGGTATGAAGCTTAACGAAATGATTGAATCCGGAGAGATTACAGCAGAAGAAGCTAAGATGGGTTATGTTGGTGCGTATACATATGCGGAAGTTATTTCCGGATACACATCTTTCTACCTTGGTGCAAAGTCAGTTTGCCCCAGTGTAACTATGGAAGTACAGTTCACAGGAAGCTGGTATGACGAAGCTCTTGAAAAAGAAGCTGCTACAAAGCTCCTCAGCAACAACTGTGTACTTATCAGCCAGCATGCTGACTCCATGGGTGCACCTACAGCTTGTGAAAATGCAGGCGTTCCCAATGTTTCCTACAACGGAAGCACACAGAGTGCTTGCCCCAATACATTCATTGTTTCATCCAGAATTGATTGGGCTCCTTACTTCAAGTATATAATCAATGCAGTTAAGGGCGGAGAAGAAATCGCTGTTGACTGGTGCGAAGGCTTTGAAGCAGGTTCTGTTGCACTTACAGATGTAAATGAAGATGTTGCTGCAGCAGGCACAAAGGAAGCTATTGAAGAAGCAAAGGCTAAGCTCATTGCCGGAGAAATCAAAGTATTTGATACAAACAACTTCACAGTTGGCGGCGAAAAGCTTGAATCCTATCTTGCTGACGTAGATACAGATCCTGAATATGCAAAGGATACAGAAGCAATCAAGGACGGTTACTTCCACGAATCCGAATACCGCAGTGCTCCTTACTTCGATCTCCAGATTGACGGTATCACACTGCTTAACAGTATGTTCTAATTTCTGACAATATAGGGCGGGGGATACTCCTCCGCCCTAACTTACATCTTTCGCTTTTTACTAAGCAAAAGGATGTGTGTTTAGTAAAAAGCAAAAGAAAATTATTATAATGGTGAATCTATATGGAACAAAACATTGCTCTTGAACTAAAAAATGTAACAAAGACCTTTGGTAGCGTTGTTGCAAATAAAAACGTTTCGCTGCAGGTAAGAAAAGGAGAGATACTATCCATTCTTGGAGAAAACGGCAGCGGTAAGACCACTCTTATGAATATGGTTTCCGGAATATACTATCCCGATAGCGGTCAGATGCTCATAGACGGCAAGGAGGTTAATATCACCTCGCCAAAGGATGCATTTAACTACAAGATAGGAATGATACATCAGCATTTTAAGCTTGTTGATGTTTTCAGTGCTGCAGAAAATATTATTCTCGGTGTTGAAGACGATAAAAAGTTTGATATGCCGGCATATATAGATAAAATTCAGGAAATTACCGAACAGTACGGCTTTGAACTGGATCCCAATAAGAGAATATACGAAATGTCAGTTTCGGAAAAACAGACGGTGGAAATTATTAAGGTTCTCTTCCGAGGAGCTGATATCCTCATTCTGGACGAACCTACTGCGGTTCTTACCCCTCAGGAAACACAGAAGCTTTTCAAGGTTCTCAGAAATATGAGGGAAAGTGGAAAAGCAATTATCATAATAACCCATAAGCTTCATGAGGTGCTTTCGCTTTCCGATAATGTTGCAGTTCTCCGTAAGGGTGAATATGTCGGAACAGTAAAAACATCCGAAACAAACGAAACCGAGCTTACCGAAATGATGGTAGGGAAGAAAATTTCCCTTAATATCGAAAGAAGCACACCCAAAAACACATCCGACAGACTGGTAGTTGACAAAATCAGTTGCATTAACCGTGAGGGTGTCAAGCTTCTGGATAATGTGTCCTTTGATGTGCGTTCAGGCGAAATTCTCGGTGTTGCAGGAATTGCCGGCAGCGGACAGAGGGAGCTTTTGGAGGCTATTGCCGGTCTTCAACATCTTTCTACAGGAAAGATTACCTACATAGATCCAAAGACAAACGAAGAGGTTGACCTTCGTGATAAAACTCCTCTGGAAATCCGTCAGATGGGAGTAAGACTTGCTTTTGTTCCCGAGGACAGACTTGGAATGGGCCTTGTAGGAAATATGGATATCGTGGACAATATGATGCTTCGAAGCTACAAAAAAGGCAAATCCGTGTTCCTTCAGAGGAAAAACCCCAAAACACTTGCAGAGGATGTAATTGAACGGCTTGAAGTGGCAACCCCCTCAGTAAATACGCCTGTACGAAGACTTTCCGGCGGTAATGTACAGAAAATCCTTGTCGGCAGAGAAATCGCATCTGCCCCCACAGTTCTTATGGCGGCGTATCCGGTAAGAGGACTGGATATAAACTCTTCCTACACAATATACAATCTGCTCAACGAACAGAAGGAAAAGGGAGTAGCCGTAATCTTTGTAGGAGAAGATCTTGATGTTCTTATTGAGCTTTGCGACAGAATACTTGTTATCGGTTCGGGAAAGATTGCCGGAATCGTTGACGGAAGAAATATAACCAAAGAAGAGATTGGTCTTTTGATGACAAAATCTTCTGATGAAGAAAAGGAGGTTGCAGCTGATGAATAAAGTAGATAACTGCTTACTTAAGGCATTTTGCAATTCTCCCTTGCATATAGCAAAAAGAGACACACTTATCTGGTGGAAGGCATGGGGTGTAAGGGCAATTTCGGTTGTTCTGGCACTTCTTGTGTGCGGTGTAATAACAATTGCACTCACAGGTATCAATCCCATAAATATGTATGTTTCAATGGTTGAGGGGGCAGTAGGGACTCCCCGTCTCGTATGGAATCTTATGCAGAATACTGCAATTCTTCTCTGTGTATCCCTTGCAGTAACACCCGCTTTCAAAATGCGTTTCTGGAATATAGGTGCTGAGGGACAGATTTTGATTGGCGGTCTTGCAACTGCAGTGTGTATGATATTCCTTGGAGAAAAAATTCCCTCTGCTGTTTTGATTGTGATAAGTTTCGTTTCAAGTGTTATCGCAGGTGCAATCTGGGGACTTTTCCCTGCTTATTTTAAAACTCGTTTCAACTCAAACGAAACTCTGTTTACCCTGATGATGAACTACATTGCAATTCAGCTTGTTGCATACTTTACCCTGGAGTGGTCGGTGCCAAAGGGTTCTGGAACACCGAGACCATTGGAATACGGACAGCTTCCGGCTCTTCTCGGTCAGAAGTACCTGATTAACATTCTGATAGTTGTTGCAATAACTGTTATAATGTACATATACCTTAAATACAGTAAGCACGGATATGAAATTTCCGTTGTGGGAGAAAGTGAAAAAACAGCGAAATACATTGGAATAGATGTTAAAAAGGTTGTTCTCAGAACTATGCTTATTTCCGGAGGAATCTGCGGTATAGCAGGCTTTCTGCTTGTTGCAGGAACAGACCATTCCTTAAAAAGCGACACCTCCGGAGGCAGAGGATTTACCGCCATTATGGTTTCGTGGCTTGCAAAATTCAATCCTGTATTTATGGTTCTCACTTCGCTTCTCATAGTATTTCTGGAAAAAGGTGCATCAAAAATATCAGAGGTATACAGACTCAATTCTTCTTTCTCTGATATAATAACCGGAATTATAATATTCTTTATAATAGGTGCAGAATTCTTTGTAAACTATACTTTAAAATTCAGTAAAAAGGAAAAGGAGGAAAATGTATGATAGCAACAATTATTCAGCGTGCAGTTATGCAGGGAACTCCTTTGCTTTTTGGTTCCACGGGAGAAATTCTTACAGAAAAGTCAGGTCATCTCAATCTTGGAATCCCCGGTATTATGTATGTAGGTGCAATAAGCGGTGTTGCAGGAGCTTTCCTTTATGAAAATAATATGGGGGCCGATATGAATCCTTTTCTGGCGATTTTGATTCCATTGATTTGCTCACTTATCGGTTCAACTCTTATGGGACTTATATACTGCTTCCTTACCGTATCACTCAGGGCAAATCAGAATGTAACCGGTCTTGCACTTACCACATTCGGTATCGGTCTTGGAAACTTCTTCGGCGGTTCTCTTATCAAGCTTGTGGATATGGATGTTCCTTCCATTTCACTTTCCGCCACAAGTACAATATTCAAAACACAGCTTCCCATAGCCAATAAGCTTGGCTGGTTTGGGACAATATTTCTTTCCCACGGATTTTTGGTGTATGTGGCAATTATCGTTGCTCTGATTTCTTCATATGTACTCAATAAGACAAGGACAGGTCTCCACCTCCGAGCAGTGGGAGAGAGCCCCGAAACAGCAGATGCTGTTGGTATAAATGTTACAAAATACAAATATCTTTCCACCTGCATAGGCAGTGCCATTGCAGGACTTGGAGGACTCTATTATGTAATGGACTATGCCAACGGAGTATGGTCAAACAACGGCTTTGGTGACAGAGGATGGCTTTCGATAGCACTTGTTATCTTTTCTGTATGGCGTCCGTCCATAAGTATTCTCGGTTCAATATTGTTTGGATTTTTGTATGTAATTCCCACATACATCCCTGATATCACCGTAAGTACAAAAAAACTCTTTGAAATGCTTCCCTATGTAGTTACAATACTTGTTCTTGTTATAACAAGTATAAGGGATAAAAAGGAAAACCAGCCTCCTGCGGCTCTTGGACTTCATTATTTCAGAGAAGAAAGATAATAACAAAAAACATAGGCAAAAAGCCTATGTTTTTTGCAGTGCGACTTTATTTATATGTCGTAATTTACAGGAAAGGAATAGAGAAAATGTTAGGTAATGTTTTTATTTTAGGAGACAGCTATTCAACTTTTGGAGGATATATTCCGGAGGGATACAGTGCATACTATACCGCAGAGGGTCCATACTACCTCCAAAAATTTCCGGAGCTTAAATTTAATGCGAATGATGTCTGCGATGTTACTCAGACCTGGTGGTACAACCTGGTGAACGAAAACGGAAC
Organism: Clostridia bacterium; assembly: GCA_045543775.1. Classification (GTDB taxonomy): domain Bacteria; phylum Bacillota; class Clostridia; order UMGS1810; family UMGS1810; genus RGIG8748. The sequence continues at coordinate 364 of JAZPXS010000225.1, read as the reverse complement.
ACTCACACAGAACAACAGTTATTCCGGGACAACTCTGTGTAATACAGGCTATAACGCAAAAGATGACAGCGAGATTTCTTTTATTGGTCGTGTAGAAAAACTGGAAAAGGAAGGCTTCTTTGATAAAAATCAAATTGATACTGTTTTCATCTTTGGCGGTACAAATGATTCCTTTGCAGATTCGCCCCTTGGCAAATGTATGTTTTCCGATTGGACAAAGCAGGACCTATATGAGGTTCTTCCCGGATTTTGCTATCTTGCAGACAAACTGAAACACATACTTCCGGATGCCGATATATATTGCATATTAAACACCGGATTAAAAAAAGAAATCACAGATGGCTATAAGCTTGCCTGTGACAGG
>JAZPXS010000224.1:0-4608 GCA_045543775.1 Clostridia bacterium | reverse complement strand
AAATTTTCACAAATAACATTATATTACAAAAATTGAGCTATTTCAATAGGTATTTGATTTTTAATTTTGCTTTTTGCCCGGATTTGCAAAAATAAAAAGTGACATATTCTCCCCCTACCTGTCATATCATTAACTAACACACTTTTTAGGGGTGAATTTGTTGAAGGATTACATATCGGAAAGAGCCGTTACAATCGGCAGATATATGGTAGAAAACCGCTCCACCGTGAGAGGTGCCGCAAAAAAATTCGGCATATCCAAAAGCACCGTGCACAAGGATATAAGCGAAAGACTGGCAAGAATAAACCCCTCCCTTGCGGCAGAGGCAAAAAAGCTACTGGATACCAACAAAGCAGAAAGGCACATAAGAGGCGGCATTGCCACAAAAAACAAATATAAACCCAAGTGAAAAATCATTATAAATAATACGGAGTTGTAAAAAAATTCGCCCGAATTTTTTACAACTCCGTATTATTTTATCATAGCAAGTATCATCATTGCCGTAGCAATATCGTTTTTATTGTTTTTTGGCATTATGTTGCTGTATATATAGTCCTCGGAGGCTATTCTGCCAAAGGAAAATATACCATAGCCGTAGCTTTTGTCCCTGCCGCCTCTGCCCGGTTTTTCGGTATAAATATTAAGGAGCAGTCTGATTTCCTCAGGGGTTAGACGTCTGCCGTAGCGGATATACCCCTTTGCCATAAGAAGTGCCGCAGCACCGGTAATGACCGGACACGCCATAGACGTTCCGCTAAGTGTTGCATATCCCCCGTCAAGATAGGTAGAATACACATCAATTCCTGCGGCACAAATTTCCGCCGCTTTTCCGCGTGAGCTGAAATCGGCAATATTCTTATTGATATCCACGGCACTTACCGCCACAGTCTCGGGATAATTGGCAGGGTACCCTATTGTGTTCTCTCCCATTATCCCCTCGTTTCCGGCGGCACATATAACACTGATGCCCCTGCGATGGGTTTCGTGTATTATGGAACGGTACGCAGGCGATGTATATTGTGAGGAAAACGACATATTTATCACATCAACATTTCTATCCCACATCCATCGTATGCTTTTCTCTATTGCGGTGTAATCCGTCTTTCCGTCGGGTTTGAAAGCCTTTGCAATATACAGCTTTGCCTTTGGTGCAACTCCCACACAGCCTACACCGTTACGCTCTGCCGCCACGATTCCTGCAATATGAGTACCGTGTCCGTTTTCATCCTCAAAGTCATCCGTGTACCCACCCGAAAAGTTGACACCGTCGGCAATTCTGTCTTTGAGCTCTATGTGGTCGCAGTCTGCTCCGGTATCTATTATTCCTACCCTTACACCCTCGCCCTCGGTTTCGGGCCATTCAAGAGGTGCTCCCACCATTCTTATTCCGTAATCTATTATTTCCTTTTCGGATTTTTGCGATATACTGACAACCCTGCAACGGGTTATATCAAAACGGTGCATACAAAAAACACCTCCCGTCATCATAGTATGCGTCGGAAAGGTGTTTTGTGATTTTATTCTGTTTTAGTCTGTTACTACGCCCTTTTTGAGGATAATGTTTGCATAAAGTGCAGATTCTCCCGACATAACAACTGCATAAGCATCCTTTGCTCTGTCGTAGAATGCGTATCTCTCCACCTGAGTGAGACCTTCGTCTGTATGAGGCTTAATAATCTTTGCGTATTCGTCCCAGATAGGTGTTTCCACGGTGTCACCGGGAACTTTTTCCATAATATACACAGGCTTTGCATATGTATCCAGAGGGAAAATCTGAAGAATTGCCTCCAGAAGCTCCGGTACATTGTGTCCGTCACATCTGACACATCTCTGTCCCAATCTTTCTCCGGGGAAGTTGCCGTCACCGATTACGATTTCGTCTCCATGTCCCATTTCGGCAAGGATTTTGAGAAGCTCGGGGGGAATGATTTTTGGAATACCTTTTAACATAATAATCAATCCTTTCGTTTTTGTTTATTGTAACATAAAAAGTATATATAATCAAGTTTCAAATATCTCCACTTCATCCATACGCTCCGAAATCTCCCGGAAGCTGCACACCTCAGTACCCTTTTTTGACGACGTGAGTGTGCCTGCGGCAGTGCAGTGCTTTGCTATACTTGTAAGGCTCTCTCCCTTGCAAATACAATACGCCATAGCAGCCACCATTGAATCCCCTGCACCCACGGTGCTTTCGCATTTAATATCAAATGGCTTTGCGCTCGCTACGCCTGTTTTGTCTGCAAATATTGCACCCTCTGCACCCATAGACACTGCAACCAGAGATATACCGCTTTCGACGTATTTTTTCATATCTTGTATAAGCTCATTTTTGCTTTGATATTCCTTGCCGTTTAACTGTCCGAATTCGTGAATATTGGGTTTTATGGCATAGGGCTTTGCCCCGATTCCCTCTTTAAGCTTATCTCCGTCGGCATCCAGTATAACCTTTACGCCTGCTTGATTTGCTTTGTTTATAAGGCAAGCATAAAATCCATTGTCAATTCCCCGCGGAAGACTTCCTGATAACACCATAATACAGCAATCGGGAAGAAGCTCTGTGATTGTTTTTTCTATAACTTCGGCTTTATCTTCGGAAATACCAAAGCTTCTGTCGTTGATTTCCGTAGTGATACCGCTTTTTGTATCCTGAAGCTTGATGTTGACACGGGTTTCGCCCTCGCAATCTGTAAAAATTCCTCGTCCGCCGACAGATGCTACACATTCCTTGACTTTGTTTCCGTTGCCTCCTGCGGTAAGTGCATAGGTGCAGATTTCCATTCCGCTGTCCGATAGCACCTTGGAGACATTTATACCCTTGCCCCCAACATCGTCACGGATGTACAAGGGGCAGTTGAGTCCTCCGTAGTTAAAGCCATCTATGGCTATTGTTCTGTCTATACAAGGGTTAAGCGTTACTGTAAGAATATACTTATTCATTGCATTTTCACTCCGTAATTTCTATTTCTTCCGGGGCAGATATTTTTGTTTCAATTCTGCCGTTAATTTTTCTGTGTTCAATTTTAACTGTTCCATATGGTGTGGGATATGTACCCTCTGCCCATTCAAGGCCTCCGAGGAAAGGTGTTACCGAAATCTTTTTGCATCCCGGCTCCAGTACATTAACACCGAGAATGTGTTTCATAACAAAGGGTGCCGGTCCGCTTGCCCATCCGTGGCACAGACTGAGACGAAGCTTTTTGTAGCAATATTTTCCATAGGTGGCATGTATGTCAATCTTCCCCGCTACAGGAATTTCGTCTATGGGAGATGCATTTTCCAGCCAGTCCATATCAAAATCTTCCCAGAAAGTAGTCGCCCCCATATCCAGCATTGCTCCCCAATATGCTTTCATTGCCTCAATCGCCTCTTGGGTTTTACCTTTTTTGGCAAGGGCAAGGAGAACATAGTACCCGTAAAATGTGGACATGCCCTGGGGTAAGTTTTTGCAGAGAATATCCGTAAGGGATGTATCATCATACAAATCCGAGAGCACAGTCATTGCGCAAACCTGTCTGTTGCCCTCATAGGGTGCCTTCTTTTTGCCTAAGTACGATGCGGTTTCAAGACATCTTTTCTTCATTGCATCATCGCCGTAAATACCAAAAATTTCCGAAGCGGCGGTAAGTCCCAGCTTTATGCACCCCCTGAATCCTGCCTCCATCCACTCTGTATCGCAGGAGCTCCAATCCACAAAATAGTGTGAAGTGCCGAAATTCAGTGTACCGTCAGGAAGAACCGAATCTGTAAATCGCTCTGCAAGAGCATACATATATTCCTTTTGCTCAAGAAGATAGTCAAGTCTGCCGTTTTGCATATACCAGTCCCTGTGGGCAATTATCCACCAGGCAGAGTAGCTTGCAAAAATCATCCAACTGTTGTTATCATCTATAGCGTAATTATCCCTTGCAAAATCAAGAGTATTTTCCACACATTTGTCATAGTCGAAAATGGCAGACACGGTAGACATCTCCGGATGAAAATCCCCAATCCACACAAGACGGTCACTCTTTATGCCATCCCACATATATTCATTCATATTGAGATGTGCAGTATATACTGCTGTATCAAATATTTTGTTTACTCTGTCATCACTGCAACGGAAAGTACCCGCATATGGAATATCCCTGTATTCCAAAACTCCCTTGATACCTGCTATGTGCACATTGGAGTCCACCGCTATAATACGGACAAAACGGAATCCCGTGTCTCCGTAACGCATATTGGAAAGTGCTGTTGTATGCACAGTCATATCTCTTGTGGAGTGATCATTTACTCCGCCTTTTCCGTCTCCTATGTCGGACAGTGCCTCACTTACGCTCTCGCCAAAGACAATGCGGAGTTTTCCGTTGGAGCAGGTCTCGCAGCTTCCGTCATCCACAGAATAAACATTAATCTCTATTCCGCCCTGAAGCTCACTGCCAAAGTCCAGTACTATGTAACCATCCTTTTCTATAATGCAGTTTTTTACACCATTTCTGTGTACCGGCTGACGGTATGTATCATCTGTGAGATACTCCGAATTTTTCACCCTGTCGGCACATACAACCCGTGTAGGTACAAGATATTTTTTTGTAAGCAGATTTTTGTGGAAACTGTATCTGAAAT
>JAZPXS010000223.1:0-2383 GCA_045543775.1 Clostridia bacterium | reverse complement strand
TACTGCTGTTCCACAAAATTTAAGTGAGCTTCAGGCTCTTCCCGAAGCAACACTTGATACCCCTTTCAAAACTGCAGCACTTACCATACTTGCATTGTGCTTGTATAAAGTTAATTCAGACAGCGTTTTAGAAATGCTTGACTTTCTCAAAGGTCCCGAAAGCGTAAGTCCTTATGAAAAGCAGTTTTATAAAGACAGGCTTTATGAAAAAGAATATATACCATTTTCATATTTTGACGGTGCAACACCTGACAACGGTTATACTCCATCTCAACCTATGACAATAGCAATATATGAAAATCCGGATTCTTTTGATAACGAGCATTGGGCAGCCCTTTGGGTTAAAAGTGGCGGTGCTGACAATATGCGTTCTGTAAAGCTTCGCAAGAAGCCTTCAACAGGACAATGGTTTTTAAACGATATTCAATGTCTTTCCGAAATCAGACTTCCAAAAGAAGCTGATCCGTGGGCATAGCTATGGATAATAAACTTATCGGATGTTGGGTAAGCGCAGAGCTGTCCTTTTGTGTATATAATTTTCTGCATGACGGAAAGGGATTCTATTCCTTTTTTGATTCAAAAAAAGAATTTACATATACAGATAACGGAGATAGTGTAACAATTCATTTTTCAGGTGATTTGATGCCGAGCACATTCAAATATTCCATATGTGAAAATATATTATCTATCGAGGACAGTCTTGGGAATCTTGTGAGATACAAAAGAAATAAGGAGTGATTTCAATAATGAAAAAATTTTTGGGTGTTTTATTAAGTTTAATAATGATGCTGTCACTATTGCCGATGACAACGATGGCATCAGACTTCATCACCAAAGTAGATTTGAATATCGAAAAACCGGTTGCAGGTGAGCCTTTAGAATGGCACAAAACAGCCACTACGGTAAATAATGATTTAAACTACAAGGTATATCAAAACGCTGAATGGTATGACGAAACAGAAAAAAGATATATGAAGCTGACCGAGAAATTTCAATCGGGGCATATTTATACCGTTGAGATATGGGTGGAAGCAAAGGATGGCTATGAATTCGATGCAACCGCTACCGCCTATAATTTGAAAGCAACCATAAACGGAAAGGAAGCGAAGGTCAGCAAAGCCTTTGAGTATCAAACATGGGCTATGGCTGTTGTGTCTTATACCTTCCCCGAAGTAACGGAACATAAGGAAATCACACATGTTAATGTTTCGGATATTATAGAACCAAAAATTGGAAGACAGTCCATTGCCCGTCCGCATTATCTGAAATACAGCGAGGGTGTGGAAGGGTACGATGCAACGTGGTATGAGAATTACCAAAGCACAGGTGCTGCTTTAGCTCTTCCATTTACAGGAGTTTTTGCAGCAGAAAAAACTTATACCTTTGAAGTTGTATTGGAAGCAAAGGATGGTTATGCTTTTGCTCGTAAATCCACGGGACTTCCGGATGTGGTGGTTACTTTTAACAGCGTTGCTGTCGGTTATGACATTAGGTTTGACGGAGCCGGCAGACTTGTGGTACTTGAGGAATACGATTATTTAGGAGCTGCCAAAGAAAAAATAATGGGTGCTGTATCGTACGAAATTCAAGAACCCGTAATAGGAGAAAAGCCTTCCTTCAAAGCCGAAAACCAGCGTGAAGACGGACTCTATTATATTGATACGGTTGATCCCAATTCAACAAAGTATGGTATTACCTGGTACGAAGGTGTTGGCGGCGCACGAAAAATGGATGAGAACGATACATTTAAAGCCGGTGAATATTACTATGTCGCAATAAAAGTAAAGCCGATAGGCGGATACCAATTTGATACAGATTCAAATGGTGATTTGCTCGTGCAAGGATTTATCAACCGCAATTTATCGGCGATGGGCGGTAATGAGGAAGGTATGTTTATCGGATATACATTTGATAAGCTGGAAGAGGAAAAACGCACAATAATATCCGAAGTCGAGGCTGTATCAAATTATTCGGATATTGCCTATATTGGTGACAAGGAATCCACTCCGCAGTTTACCGTGACAAAAGGCACTCCTGTACGAATAGAATTTACCGGCTGGCAGACAAAAGATGAAAAAGGCGAATTTGTAAATTTGCCTCATGGTGGCACTTTTACGGATGCTCCTGTAAAAGTACTGGGACAGATGGTTATTGATGGCGATGCAAACAAAGAGTATGTTCTTGCGAAAAATGTTAAGTTAACTGTAAACGGCATTGAATGGCTGACCGGTCACAGCGGATTTTACGATGAACACAGTGCTTGTTCAGCTGTTTCGATGGAGATTAACACTTTAACAAAAAAAGAAGATGCGAAACCGGCTGAAACGGATAAACCTCAGGAAACAGAAAAACCGCAAGAGCCGGAAGAACCAACCGAAACAGA
>JAZPXS010000222.1:0-6120 GCA_045543775.1 Clostridia bacterium | reverse complement strand
GTTAATTCTTTCACAACTTCGTCAAATTGAGATGCACTTACAATCTTATTTTCTATTGACCGAATTTCATTTTGTTTTTTCTTATACAAAGTTTTTGCGTGATTAAGACTAGGTATGATAATAATTATTACTTCAATTATTTATCAAACATTTTATTAATTTCGTTTATGGTTTTCCTCACAAACATATCTCCGCCCTCATGTCCCACATTACCGCTGGATATGTATGCGCTGTAGTGTCCTGCTTTTTCCGCCTTTTCTGTGGGAAGATATCCACCGGTTCCGCATGAAAGTTGCACTATAAATGTCTGCTGTGCGTTACTTCTTGCTTTAATTCTGTTTCCAAAATCAAGGAAAAGCTCAAATGGATTTGTAGAAAATGCAACATCGCCGAATCGAACTATATGCGTTTCAATCGTATAAATTTCCTTGGTCTGTTGCGTTCTGAAGCGCGCAATGGTACCTGTATGCACATGCATTTTTGCATTATCTTCAAAGTTAAAGGCTTCCTTGTCCTTGTTTTTGTCTATATAATATTCAAGTTCCCTTACTGCATTGTCATAGTCGGAAATGGTTGCTTTGCGAAGAGGAAGATCCAAATCCAGAACCATATGCTTAAATTCTGCGGTATCTTTGTACTCTTCGATTTCTTCGTATACAGATATAATTTCGTTTGAAATTCTTTTGCCTGCCCTGTTACAACCCGATATGTCGTACATGGAGGGGTCTGCTTTGCGCTTTTTGGGGTTTGGTCTTTTTACATTGGGATCATCTATGGGTGTTTCTGGTTCAACCCATCTCACAAGGTCTCTTGGGCACTGGTCTCCTGCTGCACCGCAAAGTGCAAGAAGGAAGATGCCATCGCCTAATTTTTCACGGATATTTGCCTTTGCTCTGCCCCAGAAATCAGCCGATATGAAACTTCTCTGTTCCAGAATCTGTGCGGGACATGCTATGTTTGCAACAACACCTGTAAGTTTTTTGTCCTTGTCAAATGTATAGATAAGTTCAATGCCCGAGTCGTTACCACCTTCGAGTGCATCAAAGGTTGCGGTATCGGAATCGCCCCACATCTGTGCACTTCCGTCATTGTAGGTAACTCTCCTGCACATTCCCACGGGCGCTCTTCCGAACTCATTTGCATAAAAGGCTTCCTCACGGTTTTCCCAGGCTTTCCTTGCTGCAAGGGCAATTTGGTCTGTAACAAACTCTGTTGCTTCCTCAGGCTTCATTACGCTGTCATCTGTTGTAGTAAGTGTTTCATACCTCTTTCCGGCGGGAAGGAACTCATCAAGAATTTGTTTTGCTATATTTATACTTCCTCCTGCATTTCCGGGGGATGAAGTTGTATGAGATGTGTGTGTATGAGTAGCGGCAACGATTATTTTTCTCGGGTCAAAATCACTCACATGTTTTGCAAATTTTTCCCTTGCCATATCCATAATATACGAAGGGATACTTATCATATCTGCAGTAACAATTATCATCTGCTCGCCGTCGGATTCCACTGCCATTGCAGTTGCGGTTATTTCAGATTCTACATACTCAGATATTCTTTCAAAGAACTGTCCGGAAAGGCTTACCTTTTTGTCGGGAACAAGAGTTTCCTCTGCCCAGCCAATTCGTATTTTATTCATTTTGTTAACCCCCTTGTGTTTTGGGTGCACAATTAAATTTCATTTCTGTGATTTGCAGTCTTATAGAGTTCTCTCCACACGTCTGTATGTGCTTCGCAATCAAGATAGTGAGCAAACACGGTATTTCCTCTTTCTTCAGCAGTATCACCCACACCCTTTGAAGCTGCATTTATATAATTTTGGGCATTTTCTTCGCAAAACAGGCGCCACCCATCCTGCCAGCTTCCGTCTCTTAGCGATTCATTCCTCTTTTGGAATGAATTCATAATTTTCTCCTTTGTTTCACCTTTTGCCAGTTCGATTCCATACTCTGTATTTGCAGTAGGAATAAACTCTATCTTGTTTGTAAGTGTATCATATTTCACCATAAGGGAATAATCCCATATTTCAGGCATATCAATAAAATTTATAAAATGGAAATTTCCCTGTCCGTACAAAATGTGGGAGCCGTTATAATTTTCATAACAGCCTATGCAGTGAGTATGCTGACATAAAATCACGTCTGCCCCATTGTTTGCCATTTCACGGCACGCCTTCACCAGTCTTGGAGAGGGATACTGGCACATTTCCTTGCCGCCGTGATACAGTACTATCACTTTTCCTGCATCTTTTTTTGCAGCACGAATATCCGCCATTGTTTCAAAAGCATCAAAAGGACGGCTTCCCATACGACCAGAAAGTGCATAAGAATACTCATGCTCACAAACCGTAATAAAAGCAACCTTTTCTCCATTTTTATCAACTACATAGTTCTTTCGCGAATCTTCATAGTTCTGTCCGAATCCGGTGTAGGCAATTCCGGCTTTATCAAGTGCCCTCATTGTATCTGTTACACCCTCAATCCCAAAATCGAAAATGTGGTTGTTGCTTAATCCGCAAAGAGAAACCCCAATTTTTTTCATTACATCTACAACACCTTGACACACCTTGAGGTTCGGTCCGTATTTTTTTATGGCATTATCCGACTCGGTGACAGCACATTCAAGATTTACAAAACAGAAATCATTCCCTTCAAAATGAGGAAGGGTATCGTTAAACAAGACATCCAAATCACATTTTTCAAAAAACTCTCGGTTTTTATCCTTGTGACATATATCGCCCAATAATAACATCTCCATAACACGTTCCCCCTATTTCAATAAAACTGCCTGTCTCGTATCCGAAGATTCCTTTTCTGCAAGTGCAATTTTAATTGCATTAAGTGAAGATTCGGGAGGATTTATTTTTGAAGCTGTATCATTTTTTATGCAGTTTACAAAATCAACAACTTCTCGAAGATACGAACTCTCGCTTGAAACCTCAATTTCCTCATTACCACCGTCTTCGGTGCAAAGTATAAATTTGCCGTTTTTGCTTTCAACAGTCGCCCTCTCCATTTTAACAAAGAAGCCTGTTGAAAAGCCATATTCAGGAGGACAGCCCCAATCGCCTGTGGATGTTACAACCATGTCATCATAGCCGTACATAGTTACTATTGAGTCATGACCTGTTTTATAGTTTGTAGCCATAGAGGTTACGGACTTTGGCATGCCAAAAACGTAGTTTATAAAGTCAACATCATGAACATGGAGATCAAGAACCGCACCGCCGCTCTTTTGGGTATCCATAAACCAGTTTTCCCATCCCCAGGTGGGTGTGCAGCTTACACGGTAAAAATCTGATCTTAATACCTTGCCGTACTTACCGGAATCAATAATTTCCTTAAGTTTTTCATATCTTGGCATATAACGCACACACTGACCTATCATAAGCTTTACATTGTTCTTCTTTGCACAGTCAATCATGCTTTGACCGCGGTCAACACTAAGTGCCATAGGCTTTTCGGAAAATACGTGTATTCCCTTTTCCATAGCCTTAATTGCGATTTCGTCGTGGAGGTATGTAGGAACTGCTGTTATGACAAAATCAAGTTCTTCTTTTTCAAGCATTTCATTAACGTCTGTGTAGAGATTGTACATAGAAAGGTCAAGTTTTGTTTCGTCATCACCGAGATTTGTTGTTGTGTTGTTTGTGAAAGCATTTTCAGTAGCATCGCAGATTGCCGTAAGTTTCACATCATTATGTGCCTTGTACAAATCTTCAGTGTTGGAAAAATGAAGCTTACCTAAACCGCCAAAACCAATAATTCCGTACTTTAACATTTTTATCACCTCATATTTTAATCTTTATATTCAATAAATTCGGAACAAGTAACATAAACATCTGCGTACATCAGACTTGTAATTTCCAGATAGTATGCCCGTGCGTCTTCAGGAAGCTTATAGTTAAGAAGACCATCCTTATAATCCGCCCGGATTATTTTCCATTGTTGCTTCATTCTATATTCTTCCGTATATGACAGGGGTTCGGTTATATAATAAAGCTTTACAAACGGAATATGTAAATTATCCGGATTTATAATCTCAAATTTACCATTTTTGCATACGAACGAAGGAAGTCTTTTTCCATTACCACAAACGAAATCCGCAAAAGCATATGTCTCTTTTCTTATCCAAGCCCACTGATGATCGTGATACATTTCGTGTACTATGCTAAATCTTGTGTCAGCATTATTTTTGACAGTATCGACATATGATTTAGAATTTGAATTTACCGAAAAATTGTCATCTCTGTTCCAGCAAAGCCATAATACAGGCATAAATACATTTTTGAGATTTTTTTCTGCAAGCCACAGCTCAGGATTTTTTCCGTTTCTGAAATATTCACCGAGAATACTTTTTGATTCCATCATATATCCTGTTCCATAAATCGGTACTGCAAAAGCAAAACGGTTGTCAAATCCAATTGTTATAGCTGTTATAACACCGCCCCAAGAAATGCCTACAAGTCCAATTTTATCAGGATTAACATTTTCATCGTTTCTCAAAATATTGTTTGCCAATATTACCTGACTTACTGAATGATACATCCATTGCTCATCCATTGACCTTAGGGAATTCTGCATATGGTCATTCTTGGGAGAATCAGCATATCCATCCTCTTCGAAAGCTCCATATAATCCGTGATGCCATTCATCATTATTCCTTATTGCCGTACTGCCTGCATTTTGTACCGTAGGGAAATCTCCTGTCACGGATATTGCCAAAGCAACATATCCCCGTTCATTCCAGATCTTTACCCACTCAAGAAACGGTACTCCCCCTCCGCCGTGGACAAGCAGAACAGCAGGAGCTTTTTTATCAGTTTTTTGAGGATATCCAAGATATGCAAAGACCTTTGTTTTTTTGTTTCCAATTTCCGCACCGTCATATGTAATTGCCTTTATTCCTGTAAAGTCGCCTGTTGCATCAAACTGTGATATACTTTCAATCCGAACATCCCTTGCTTGTAATGCATTAAATATAGTTTTCATCATTCAACGCCCCTATGTTGTCTACTCCATCAATGCTTTAATGTACTTAACTGTCTTCTTTACATCTTCTGCACGGTCAGCATCACTGATTTCATGTTCAATATACAAATCTCCCTTGTAACCGCCATCCAGAAGTTTTGGCAAAAACACGGGGAAGTTGACACTGCCCTCTCCAACTACGCGTTCTTTGCCTAACCTATGGAAGTCTCCTTTTGGATAATCGCCATCCTTGACATGAATTCCTCTTATTTTGTCGCCATAAATACCAAGAGCATCTATAGGATTTCCTCTGCCATACATAATAAGATTAGCAGGGTCTAAATTAATACCGAGATTATCCTCACCGACATCTGAAAATAAACGCATGAGGGTAACAGGAGTTTCCTGACCTGTTTCAAAGTTGAAGTGCAAATCTCTTTCTTTGCAGTATCTTGCAATATCTCTTACCACGGATACCACACCGCGATATTCGGGATAACAAGGCTGTTCGGGAACAAATCCTACATGTGTAGCCATATCATGAACTCCAAGTTTCTTGGCAAAATCAGCACCCTTCTTGAGCTCGTCAAGACGCTTTGAACGATAGCCAAGTGGCACAAGACCAAGTGTATCGGGACCATCTATAAAATTCCAGAACTTAGGTCCGCTCCAACCGCACCAGACAGATGTGATTTCGAGTTTACCTTCGGTCATCTTAAGAAGCTTATCAGCATTTTCATCCGTCATAAGGCTCACATCGTGAGAATTAAGCTGAAGTGTTTCAATACCGATGTCCGAAAGAAAATCCACCAGACCGTCATCTTCAAAAAAAGTTTTAATTTCCTGGATAATTCCTATTTTGTTTTTGTACTTCATCTTCGATTTCCTCCATTTTCATTCGATTTTTGCTGCCGCCACCCTGACACAAGTAGACATGCCATAGGGGTACCCTGTTAAGTTTACGGAAAGCATATCTTTGCTTTGTACAAACTCAAGACTATCACCTGTATCCATCCATCTGATACTTTCTACCTTATCGCTCACATTGCTAAAACTGTACCAACCCTTAAAATTACCGCCGATAGTAACATTGGCACTTCCGCTGTTTGCCGCATTCAGGAAGAACATATAAAGTTCTTTTTCACCCTTAAGG
>JAZPXS010000221.1:0-2379 GCA_045543775.1 Clostridia bacterium | reverse complement strand
CCCTTAAGAATATTCTTAAAGAAAAGGGACTTTCCACAAGTGTCGGTGATGAGGGCGGTTTTGCCCCGTCCCTTGATAAGGACGAAGATGCTCTTGTTCTCATATGCGAAGCCATAGCTGCCGCAGGCTACAAGACAGGGGAGGACTTTGTTCTTTCCATAGATGCGGCTTCCTCGGAATGGTTTACGGAAGACGGAGACTATCTTATGCCAAAAAGCGGAATTCGTTTTTCCGGAAGCGAGCTTGTAAATTACTGGAAAAATCTCTGCGATAAATACCCAATAGTTTCTATTGAAGACGGTGCCGCAGAGGATGATATGGAAACCTGGTCAATTCTTACTAAAGAACTAGGTGATAAAATTCAGCTTGTTGGCGACGACCTTTTTGTAACCAATACAGACAGGCTCAAAATGGGTATAGAGAGAAAAATAGGAAATTCCATTCTTATCAAGGTAAACCAGATAGGAACCCTTACGGAAACTCTGGAAGCCATAGAAACCGCAAAGAGAAACGGCTACACCGCCGTGATATCCCACCGAAGCGGAGAAACCGAAGACACCACAATTGCAGACCTTGCAGTTGCAGTAAATGCCGGACAGATAAAAACCGGTGCACCCTCAAGAGGAGAACGCACCGCAAAATACAACAGGATACTCCGTATAGCAGACGAGCTTGGTGAAAATGCCGAATACGGACTTATGAAAACAAAATGACGAGGTGTAAAAAACAATGTTAATCGACTTTCACACTCACGCGTTTCCCGACAAAATAGCCGGCGGTGCAATGGAAAAGCTGTCCTATGTGTCAGGGGGACTTGAACCCCAGTCAAAAGGAACACTTGCATCCCTTAAGGAGGAAATGGCAAAGGACGGTGTGGATATCTCCGTAGTTCAGTCCATTGCCACAAACCCAAAACAGCAAAAAAATGTAAATGACTTTGCAATGGAAATGAATAAGGATGACAGTATTATTGCTTTCGGCTCGGTGCATCCCGACTCTCCCGATGCCCTTGAGGAGCTGGAACGAATAAAGGCATCAGGACTTAAGGGTGTTAAATTCCATCCGGAATATCAAAGCTTCTTTGCCGATGAAGAGAGGATGAAGCCCATATACAAAAAGGTTTCCTCTCTGGGACTTATAGCCCTTTTTCACGCAGGAGTGGACTACGGCTTTCATCCGCCCTTTAAGAGTATGCCGAACAATATGCTGGGAGCAGTAAAATGGTTTGATTCTCCCGTTGTTCTGGCTCACTGGGGCGGTGAAGGGTGCTACAAAGAGGTTATGGATAAGCTCTGCGGTATTGACAACATTTGGTTTGATACCTCTTTTGGCTATGCCACAATGCCCAGATGCTATGCCATGGATTTAATGGAAAAACACACTCCCGACAGATTTCTCTTTGGCTCGGATCTTCCCTGGCACAGACCGAGCTGGGAGATGAGGCTTCTGGAAACTCTGGAGCTTACAGAAGCCGAAAAAGAAAAAATTTACTGTAAAAACGCACAAAAACTCCTTGGTATTTAGTCAATCGTCACCTTGACACTTTCCTCTCTTTAGAGTATAATGAAGATATCAAAAATAACACACGGAGGACTACAATATGTTAGTATCGGCAAAAGAAATGCTTTTGAAAGCAAAAGCAGGCAAGTATGCAGTAGGTCAGTTCAACATAAACAACCTTGAATGGGCAAAGGCCATTCTTCTTACAGCACAGGAGCTTAACTCTCCCGTTATCCTCGGCGTATCCGAAGGTGCAGGAAAGTATATGTGCGGTTACACTACAGTTGTAGGTATGGTAAAGGGTATGATTAAGGAACTCGGAATTACAGTTCCCGTTGCTATCCACCTTGACCACGGAAGCTATGAACACGCTCTCAAGGTTATCGAAGCAGGCTTTTCTTCGGTAATGTTTGACGGTTCTCATTATGATATAGAAGAAAATATCGAAAAAACCAAGGAAATCATCAGAATTGCCAACGAAAAGGGCATCTCTGTGGAAGCAGAAGTAGGTGCTATCGGCGGTGAAGAAGACGGCGTTGTTGGCGGCGGCGAGGTTGCCGATGTTAACGAGTGCAAGATGATTGCAGACCTTGGTGTGGATATGCTGGCTGCAGGTATCGGTAACATCCACGGTAAATACCCCGAAAACTGGGCAGGTCTCCGTTTTGATGTTCTTGAGCAAATCAGCAAGGCAACAGATCCTATGCCTCTTGTTCTCCACGGCGGTACAGGTATTCCCGAGGATATGATTAAAAAGGCTATTTCCCTCGGTGTAAGCAAAATCAATGTTAACACAGAATGTCAGATAGCTTTCTCCAAGGCTACAAGACAGTATATCGAAGAGGGTAAAGACCTTGTTGGTAAGGGCTTTGACCCCAG
>JAZPXS010000220.1:0-13583 GCA_045543775.1 Clostridia bacterium | reverse complement strand
CGAATTTTTTACACTGCCTTTTGGGTTATGGTAATGTCTGTACTTTATTTTACATTCCCTGTGCTACAAGCTCTGAAAAGGCTGCTTTGAAAGCCTCGTCATCTTCCTTTGTGCGGGGAGAAATGTGAGAAAAATGCTTTTTTCCCTTTTTGACATTCCGCTGTTTTTTGCCCAGATACCTTTCAAAAAGAAGCTTATCTATGTTGTCATCCGTAAAAATGAGTCCGCTGTTGGATATTGCCATAGCTCCCTTTCCAAGGGCAAGTGCCGCCACACCGTAGTCCTGAGATACTACGATGTCCCCCTTTTTTACACGGTTTATAAGATACAAATCCACAGAATCCGCACCCTGACTTACAGTAATAATCTCACTGTAGTCGGAAGTAAGTATGTGGTTTACATCTATAACCATAGTAACGGGTATTTTGTTTTCCTTGGCAATCTCTTCAATTATGGCTTTTACGGGGCAGGCATCCGCATCTACATATATGTGCATCTGTTTTTCTCCGTTCAACAATACTTGATTTCATCCTATCACAGGGAGCACGTTTTTGTCAATCGATTTGCCTGCCCGTCTTGACAAAAATCGCCTTTTGCTCTATATATTTGAAAAAAACGCAAAAAAATAAGAATTATTCCTGCAGATTGTAACCTATAACAGTGCAAATCCACCGCACTCCACAAAAATTTTATTCCCGTACACAGAAACTTTTTTTGCAATAATAACCTCCCCCTTTTCAACCTCAAGAGCCTCATTGGAAAAATTCATATATGCTCTTACTCTTTTCCCGTTACAGGTTCGCTCTACGCAAATGCTATGATCAGTGGGGCAAAAAACATTGGTTTCTCCCCTTTGGAGAGACAGGCTTTTGTTTCGTATTTCTGCCATTTCCCTGTAAAAACCCAATATATATCCGCCGCATTTGTCCCAATCCATAAATCCACGGTTAAAAGGGTCCCCAAAGCCAAACATTCCCCTTTCATCGCCGTAGTAAATGCAGGGACATCCCGGAAGAACAAACATAAGAAAAACCGCCGGAAGAATTCTGTCTTTTGCGCGGTTTTTTTCTGCTTCTGTCAGAACATAGCCTGCACATTCCTCCCTGCTTATACCCATAGGTGCACCCGAGAGGACAGTAAGAATTCTCGGTGTATCGTGGGTGGAAAGGCTATTCATAAGGCAGCTGAGCACCTCTTTGGGATAGTTTTCGCACAAGGTCATTATGCTGTCTGCAAAAGACCTTGGGGCAAGACTTCCGTTGCACAGATTTATCACGGCATCCCTGAAAGGATAGTTCATTACCGAATCGAGTTCTCCGTCCGTAAAATAACGCCTACGAATTCCGTAGGCTATTTTGTTTGAAGCATCCTCCCACACTTCCCCTATTATGATGGCATCGGGTTTTATTTTCTTAATCTCCCGGCGAAGAAGACCGATAAACTCATCGGGAAGCTCATCTGCCACATCAAGACGAAAACCGTCAGCACCGAGAGAGAGCCAATGGCGGATAACACTGTCCTCACCTGTTATTATATAATCAATGTAGCTTTTTTCCATTTCGTTTACATTGGGAAGAGTGTCAATTCCCCACCAGCTTTCGAATTCACCGTTCTCTCCTTTTCGGTACCAGCTCTTGTAGGGGGAATCGGAATTAGAGCATACTCCCGTGCCAAACCTGCAGTGTGCATCAAAATAGATACTGTCTGCCCCCGTGTGCGAGAATACTCCGTCAAGAATAATTTTCATACCCAGCTTGTGCACACTTTTGCAGAGGCTTTCAAAATCCGACTCCGTTCCCAGCATAGGATCGCAGGTTTTGTAGTCGCAGGTATCGTAGCGGTGATTGGAAAAAGCCTTGAATATGGGGTTTAAATATATCACCCCCACACCGAGAGAGTGAATATAGTCAAGCTTTTCCTCTATGCCCTTAAAATTACCTCCAAAAAAGTCATTGTTAAGAATTTTGCCATTGTGATTTTTTTCATAGCAGGGCATTTCCTTTTCGCTTTGATGAACAAAATAAGGAGTGAGCTTATGGGTAAGGTCACACTGTCCGCTTTTATTAAATCTGTCGGGAAAAATCTGATACATCACCTTTCCCCAAAAGGATTCCGGTGTGCGGTAATCCGACGGAATACAGCTTATCTGCCAGAGGTCACCCACGCACATATTGGTGTCCCTTTCGCCCTCTTTAAAAAGGTCGAAATCCCCCGTGGGACTTAAAATACGGAACTTGTAAAAATACAGCCCGCATTTTTGGAAAGATATTTCGCCCGAAAAAATGTCATAATCATTCCGAAAGTCGGTTTTTGAAAGGGGAAAGGCAAGCTCTTCTTCACCCGAAGTATGCACCTCAACGCTATGTGCCAGACAGTGACGGGGTACGTGTATACAAATCCATACCTTTTGACTAGGATTTACGCATCCGAAAGGTTTTTTGTGATTTACGCTTTTGCTGTCATAGAGTATCCTCACGTCAACACCTCTTTACAATGAATACAAATTGCAATACTTTTCTGCACCGTTTTTCCAGCTTACATCATAGTCCATAATTTTTTTGCGAAGCTTTGGCATAAGATGGGAATCGTGATACAAAGCCTCCGCTCTCTTTATGGCATAGAGCATTTCGTGTGCATTAAACAGCTTGAATGTGACACCGTGTCCATCCCCTGTCACAGGGTCAAAGGCAGGAACGGTATCCACAAGACCTCCCGTCTCCCTTACTATGGGAACAGTGCCGTAACGCATAGCAATGAGCTGAGAAAGTCCGCAAGGCTCAAAAGCCGACGGCATAAGAAGAAAATCTCCCCCGGCATACAATCTTTTGGCAAGAGCAGAATCAAAGGTTATAAGCGAGCACATTTTTTGAGGAAATTCCGTAGACAGACGGTTTAGCATATACTCAAATCTTTCATCTCCTGTGCCAAGCACCGCAAGTTGGATATCCTCCGCCATTATCTCGTATCTCATTGCCTCAAGAAGCTCCAGTCCCTTGTGTTTTACAAGACGTGACACCATTACAAAAAGGGGCACATCTCCGCGAACGCTAAGTCCCAGCTCTTTTTGCAAAGCACGCTTGCAGTTTCGCTTGTTTCTGATGTTTTCCTTGCTGTAAGGATATGGAACATCCTTTTTTGGATTGTACTGCCGTGTATCAATTCCGTTTACTATACCGCTTAGCTTGTATTGATTTTCATTAATTATTGAGCTTAGTCCATAGGCATAGTAGGGGTAGGTTATTTCGTGAGCGTAAGTCCGGGACACCGTGGTAAGCTTGTCGCAAAGCACAATGGCAGTTTTCATAGCATTAACAAGCCCGTCGAATATGCATACATTGTGAAACTCCTCTCCGACTCCCAGAACATCTGTAAGAAACGGCAAATCCGCCTTTCCCTGATACTCTATATTGTGGATTGTAAACACTGTCCGTATTTTTTGATACATAGGAATATGGGAGTAATGTGCCTTCAAAAAAAGAGGGATAAAGCCGCATTGCCAGTCATTTGCGTGTATTACATCGGGCGAAAAACCCGTTAGGGGAAGTGCCTCAAGAACCGCTTTTGAAAAAAATGCAAATCTTTCCACGTCATCAATCTCTCCATAGAGATTTCCTCTGCCAAAATAATATTCGTTATCTATAAAGTAATAGGTTATGCTCTTTGTCAAAGTATTGCCTATTGTTTTGATAAGCAATGTTTTGCGAAACACTCCTGCATACACATTCCGCCATGCAAGGGGAACAAAGATATTACCCACATACTCCGCATCGGAGCAGGTTCCGTACTTAACACTGCGGTAGTAGGGCAACACCACACAGACATTATTTTCGCTTATCCGTACAATCTCTGCAGGCAGAGAGCCTGCAACATCCCCCAGTCCTCCCGACTTTACAAAGGGAGCAGCTTCCGATGAAGCAAAAAGAATATTCATACCGTAACCCCCTTGCTTATTATAAGCGGTGCAGATGGTGCACCGGACAGAACTGCACCTTGAGAGACGGTTACATTTTTGTCTGTTACGGTATAACTTACCTCGGCATTTTTCCCTATATGAGTTCCCTGCATAAGAATACTTCCCCTGACAGATGCACCCTCATCCACAACAACATCACGAAAGAGAATACAATCCTGCAGTGTTCCCCGTATTATACACCCGTCTGCCACGGTGGTGTTTTTGAGTGATGCACCCCTCCGAAGAACTGCAGGGCCGGAATCCCTCACCTTTGTGCGTATGGGTGAATCGGAGCGGAAAAGCTCCTTGCGTACATCGGTATTATTTGTAAGAAAATTATTTTTGAAATATGAAATGGCATTGGGATTACGCAGTACAACACCGTCAAAAACAAAGGCATTAACCTTAACACTTCCGTTATTAAATCCCGGAACAAGATAATCCTTTTCGAAACTGTATTTTCCGCTTTTTGTCCCAACATCAAGAGCATCTGCAAGAATTGAGGGTGTCATTATATACATCCCCATTCCCGTACAAGTGTTTCCGTCGCTCCAACCTGTATAGAGCTTTGTCACCCTGCCTTCCCGAAGCTCTGCATTAAGATCTTCCGAATCCAATTCATATTCTTTTGATATGCTATTGCACACTGCAGTAATATCTGCCCCTGATTTAATATGGCTTTCCAAAGCATTACGATAGTCAATATTACACAAAACAGAGCTGTCACACAAAACTATATAGTCAGCATCGCATCTTTTTACAAAATCTCTGCATCCTGCCATAGCCTCCAGACTGCCCCTGAAAAACGGAGCTGTAACCGAGGGCAAAACAAAAAAATCCGCACCCTTTCTGCTTAAATCCCACACACTTCCTCCGCCCACGTGGTCCATAAGAGAACGGCTGTTTTGTCCTGTTACGGCACATATGGAGGATATTCCCGAATTTGTCATATTGGAAAGGGCAAAATCTATGAATCTGTATCTGCCTCCAAAGGGAACAGAGGCAGATGTTCTGTTTTTTGTGAGCGAAATATCAAAGCCTCTGTGCGTGTCGGAAAAAATAATACCCGATAGCTTCATTTATGGTCTCCGCCTTTCCCTGAAATTACAGTTATTGTGTCTTTTTTTCCTGCATCCGATAACAAAACAGTACCGGGAGCCGCAATGGCATTTGTCACACAGACTCCCTCACCTACAACACAGTCGGGCATAAGAACCGTATTTTTTACCACTGCGTTTTTTGATACCGCACATCCTGTGGATATTATGCTGTTTTCGATGCTTCCTGCAATTACCGAACCCTCGGACACGATAGAATCACATACACTGCACCCCGATTCAAGAAGTGCGGCAGGAAGAGCAAAATTTCTGGCATATACCCGAAAGCTTTTATCCCATATTCCTATCTTAGAGGTAGGATTTAACAGCTCCATATTTGCTTCCCACAGGCTTTCGGGAGTTCCCACATCCTTCCAGTAGCCGTCAAACTCATAGCCAAAGACTCTTTTTTTGTCGGAAATAATGCGGGGAATTATGTCGTGGCCGAAATCGTGGGAAGATTGAGAATTATTTTCGTCCTCTTTGAGATACTCCCAGAGCATATCCCGGCTAAAAATATACACACCCATAGAAGCCAGATTGCTTTTGGGATTTTTGGGTTTTTCGCAGAAATCCGACACACATCCGTCGCTATCGAGTGTAAGTATTCCAAATCGGGAAGCGTCCTCCCCGGGGACTCTGATAACCCCAATGGTGCAATGTGCCTTTTTCTCCTTGTGAAAGGATAGCATTTTGGAATAGTCCATTTTGTATATATGGTCTCCGGACAAAATCAGCACATAGTCGGGAGAATACTTGTCGGCAAAGGACATATTCTGATATATTGCATTGGCGGTACCTTTGTACCATTCTGCCTTTTTGTTTCCTGCATAGGGGGGAAGAATTCTTACGCCGCCGCTATTTATGTTAAGTCCCCAGGGACTTCCGTTTCCGATATATTCATTTAGTTCCATAGGCTCGTACTGTGTAAGTATTCCCACTGTGTCAATACCGGAATTTACGCAGTTTGACAAAGGAAAATCTATTATACGGTACTTGCCTCCAAAGCTTACCGCAGGCTTGGCAATATTTTTTGTAAGGACGGTAAGGCGGCTGCCCTGACCGCCTGCAAGAAGCATAGCTATACATTCCTTGTGCATAGTATATCTGTACATAAAGTCACCCCTGTATTATTTTGTAATAAGCTACCGAAAGCGGTGCAATACCGAGAACCGCACTCTGACTAAACCCGTGCATAGGCACGGGGCGGATAATAGAGCGGGGATTTTTCACACCTTCACCGCCATATTTTTTGCACTCGCTTGTAAACACGCAGGAAAGAACTCCCTCCTTGGGCATACCCAAACGGTAATTTTTTCTCCTTACGGGGCAGAAATTGCACACCGCAACAAGATAATCACCGTTTCTGTCTTTTCGTGCAAAGGATACAACCGATTGCTCACTGTCGTCATGACAAAGCCACACAAACCCGTCCCAACTGCAATCTATCTGCCACAAGGCAGGATTATCCAGATAGAACCTGTTCAGATCTCTGACATATCTTCGGAGTTTTTTGTGCATATCAAAGTCAAGAAGCTGCCAGTCAAGCTGACTTGAATAATCCCACTCGGAAAACTGTCCGAACTCACTTCCCATAAAGGTGAGCTTCTTTCCGGGGTGTGCCATCATATAGCCAAGAAAGGTACGCACTGTGGCAAACTTTTCCGTGTAAGAACCCGGAACCTTGTCTATGAGAGATTTTTTGCCGTGTACCACCTCATCGTGAGATATGGGAAGTACAAAATTTTCTGAAAAAGCGTATGTCAGCGAAAAGGTGAGAGCACGGTGTTTGCCTTTGCGGAAAAGGGGATCTGTGGAGATGTAATCTAAGATATCATTCATCCACCCCATATTCCACTTAAAGTTAAAGCCAAGTCCCCCAAGATGTGCCGGCTTTGTAATCATAGGAAATGCCGTGGATTCCTCGGCAATCATAAGAAAATCAGGACTGCCCTTGAAAACTGCAGTGTTAAGCCTTTTTAAAAAATCTATGGCTTCCAGATTGTAGTTGCCTCCAAACACATTAGGACGCCATCTGCCTCCTTGTCTGCCGTAATCCAGATACAGCATTGATGCAACTGCGTCAAGTCTTATTCCGTCTATGTGATAGACTTCCTTAAAAAACATAATATTGGATATGAGAAAGCTCATAACCTCACCCTTGCCGTAATCGAATATCATAGTGTCCCATTCCGGATGAGTCCTCTTCAAGGGATCTGAATACTCATAGCAGCTGCTTCCGTCAAACTCATATAGCCCGTGCTCATCCTTGGGAAAATGAGCTCCTACCCAGTCAAGAATCACACCTATTCCCTCACTGTGGAGAATGTCTACAAAGGCGGCAAAATCCTCTCCTGTACCATAGCGTGATGTGGGTGCGTAGTACCCTGTTACCTGATAACCCCAGGAAGGATCATAGGGGTACTCCGATATGGGCATAATCTCCACGTGGGTGTAATTCATTTCCTTAACATAACGGCAAAGCCTTGTTGCCAGCTCACGGTAATCAAGATAACTTCCGTCGGAATTTTTCATCCACGAGCCGGGATGGATTTCATAGATATTAACAGGGGAATTGTATGGTGTGGAACGGGAGCGGTTTTTCATATACTCCCCGTCTGTCCACTCATAGTTTCCGATTTCATACACCTTTGAGGCATTGTCAGGCCTGACGCAGGCGTGAAATGCATAGGGATCGCACTTAAGAACCTGTCTGCCGTCAGGATAAAAAATACAAAATTTGTAATTGTCATAAGTATTTGCTCCGGGGCATACTATCTCCCATATACCGCCGTCTGCAGGGTTCATAGGGTGAGAGCTTCTGTCCCAATCATTAAAATCCCCCACAAGGCTGACCTTTAGTGCATCGGGTGCCCACACCCTGAACAAAAACCCTTTTCCCGCCCTGTGGCATCCAAGGTATTTGTAGGCATCGGTGCAATTTCCCGAAGCAAAATCGCTTAAAAATTCCCCGGTTAATTTCATACTTGTGTCTCCCTTTTTGTTTTTTTCGTTTTGATTTAGTATGCCACAAAACAGAAATTTGGTTATGGAAATTTTTTGTAATTTGACAGTCAAAGATGGCAATGATATAATAAACATATAAAATTTATCGGAGGTAATATTATGTTATATAAATCCGCAGAGGAGCTCATAGGAAACACTCCTCTTCTTGAATTAACTCATATAAACGAAACGCTTGAAGCAAAAATCTTTGCCAAGCTGGAATGTTTTAATCCTGCAGGCTCAGCCAAGGACAGAGTGGCAAAGTCAATAATCGACAATTATGAAGAAAAGGGCCTGATAAACAAAAACACCCTCATAATAGAGCCGACAAGCGGCAACACGGGTATCGGTCTTGCGATGATAGCGGCAATAAGAGGGTACAGGGCAGTAATTGTGATGCCGGACTCTATGTCACGGGAAAGATGCCTTATGATGACTGCCTACGGTGCAGACCTTGTGCTGACAGACGGCAGTAAGGGTATGAAGGGTGCCATAGAGGAAGCGGAAAGAATAAAAAAAGAAAACCCCGACAGTATAATAGCGGGGCAATTTGTAAATCCTGCAAATCCCAAAGCTCACTTTGAAACCACGGGACCGGAAATATACCGTGACCTTGGAGACAGTACCCACATACTGGTTGCAGGTGTTGGCACAGGAGGTACGCTGACTGGTGCAGGAAGATATTTAAAAAGTAAGATAGCCGGAATATCCCTTGTGGCAATAGAACCAAAAGGCTCTCCCGTTCTTTCGGGAGGAAAAGCCGGAGCACACGGACTGCAAGGCATAGGTGCAGGCTTCGTGCCGGAAATAACAGACACGGATATAATTGACGAAATTGTGTGCGTGTCGGAGGAAGAGGCATTTTCGGCAGCACGGCTTATGGCAAAAAAGGAAGGACTCCTTGTGGGAATATCCTCAGGTGCCGCACTTCACGGGGCAATGGAAATAGCAAAGCGAAAAGAAAACAAAGGCAAAAACATTGTGGTTGTTCTTCCCGATACCGGAACAAGATATTTGTCATCGGATTTGTTCTGATATAACATAATAAAAATAGGGAATGTAAAACAAAGCGCAGACCGCTTATAGGCACTACTAATGAACTATTATGGTTCAAAACAGCAAAAACAATTAAAAGGGACTGTAAAAAACGAAACGTTTTTTACAGTCCCTCGCTTATATCCTTTTATTTCTTCTCTGGCAATTCTTTTTTCTTTGCCATCTCTATTGCTTTCTGAAGCTGTGTGTCCTCTTCTTCGCTATACATATAAATAGGCTTTGTAAGCTCCATTTCCGCCTTGACATCAGGCTCTACACCTTTGCCGTCTATGGATTTTCCGCTTGGTGTATAATATCCGGAGGTGGTGATTTTGAGTGCACCGCCGTCCTTTAGCTCGTACATACTCTGTACCACACCCTTGCCAAAGGTTGTTTCACCTATGATAATTGCCTTGCCGTGGTCTTTGAGAGCACCTGCAAGAACCTCGGAGGCACTTGCACTTCCGCCGTTTACAAGTACATACAGAGGAATATCTATACACTTGCCGTCGGATTTAAATTCCTGTTTCGGAACGCTTCTTCCCTTGATGGTGAGGATATTGCCCTCGGGCAGAAGATAATCGGCAATCTCAACCACGGAGGTGAGCATACCGCCGGGGTTATCCCTGAGGTCAATAATCAGGCTCTTGGCACCGTCATTAATAAGAGTGTTTGTTCCTACAATAAATTCGTCGGCAGATTTCTCATGGAAATCCGAAAGCCTTATATAGCCTATATTTTCGCCGAGAAGTTTGGTCTCTGCAGAATTAACAGATATATCTCCGCCCTCCAGGGTAAGGTCAAATTCCTCTTCGCCCCGAAGAATTGTCACGGTAACGGTACCTTTTTCCGTTACCTGTTTTTTTATGGCATTTGTTGTCTTGGTCATTGCATCGGCATAGCATCTTTCACCCTCAAAGGCTACCAGCTTATCACCTGCTGCAATGCCTGCCTTTTGTGCCGGAGAGCCTTCAAAAACTCTCTGGATTGTTATAAGGTTGTCTTCGCCTGCAAAAACCTCTATGCCTATACCCTTGTAATTTCCTTCCATACTGGCAGTAAGGTCTGCAAATTCCTCGGGA
The DNA here is from genome assembly GCA_045543775.1 of Clostridia bacterium. GTDB lineage: Bacteria > Bacillota > Clostridia > UMGS1810 > UMGS1810 > RGIG8748. The sequence continues at coordinate 3,411 of JAZPXS010000220.1, read as the reverse complement.
GTGTAGTATTCGCTGTAAGGATCCTCAAGAGCACCTACATAGGCTTTCTTTGCCCATTGGGAAAGCTCTTTGGAATCGGTTTCCTTGTAGAATAAGCCATCTATCATCGTGCTTATTTCTCCAAGTGCATCGCTTCCCCCGGCAATATCCAAACCCGGAAGTGTTGGCAGCTTCAGGAAAGACGAACACAAAAAGTACAAAAGCGAAGTAATAAGAAATGTAATAAACACCGCCAAAGGTGTATTACTCTTTTTGTTCATAGTATTCACCTACGTTATTGTATTAACAAATCAGTTAAGATATGCAGACGGATTTGTGTGGGCACCGTTTTGCAGCACCTCAAAATGCAGGTGAGGGCCGGTGCTCATACCGGTGGAACCGCATTTTGCAATAACCTGACCGCGGCTCACCTTTTGTCCTGCCGACACATTCAGAGAACTGCAGTGTGCATAGAGAGTAGTAAGTCCGCCGCCGTGGTCTATAACCACATAGTTACCGTAACCGCCGGCATTCCATCCGGAAACAAGAACTGTTCCGTCAGCCGCCGCAAAAATATTCGTGCCCATAGCCGCACCGATATCCAGACCTGTATGCGTCTTTACCTGACCGGTTACAGGATGAGTTCTGGTTCCATAGGACGATGTGACATATGTGGAAGTACTCGGCCATGCAAATCTGCCGCCTGTATATACTGTCTGTGCGGAGGAAGCCGATGGCATTGTAAGACGTCTGATTTCCTCTCTTGCAGCTGCCTCTGCAGCTTCCTGAGCTTTGAGGGCCTTTTCGTACTGAGCAATATCAGCCATTATCTCATCGAGAACCTTTTTGCTTTCGTCCTGCTTGGATTTGAGTGCAGCCATCTGGGTGTCTGCCTCATCCTTGAGTCCCACAAGACGCTTGTTTTCTGCTTCAAGTTCTTTTTTGAGCTCTTCTATTTCAACTGCATATTCTTTAAGCTCATTTAGTTTTGCGTTGTCATATGCCGAAATTTCTTTAACAAGCGATATCCTTGTGATAAAGTCCGCAAAGGATGTGGAATTTATAAGCACCTCAAGATATGACACCGTTCCCTTCTGCAGGAGAACTCTTGCTCTTTCGCAGTAATCCTCATACTGCCTGTCACATTCTTCCTTTGCTTTTTTGAGCTCCTCATCTTTTTCGTCAATCTTTGCCTGAGAGCTGTCCACATCAGCATTTATGGAGTCCACCTTTGCCTGCAAGGTGGTAACATCCTTGTCTATTTCGTTATATACTTCAAGTGCACTCTTCTTTCTCACTTCCGCTTCGGATATCTGGTCTTTGATTTCCTTTTGCTTTTTAAGAGAGCTGTCTATCTTTTCCTGAGCAGTTTCCGCATTGGCAATCATAGCCGGAAATGCTGAAATGAGGCTCACAAAAACAAATGCAACAAGTGCAACTATTGCCATTATTTTTACAAAAAGAGATTGTTTACCCATAAAAACCTCCTTATACCTTAAGGTACTTTCTTACAGAGAAAGCACTTCCCAAAGCACCGATTACAGCACCGAGTCCCGCATAGGACAGGGCAAATATCTTCCAGATGGAGTTAAAGTCCATAAGCTCCAAAAACTTTACTATGGAGTTGTCCTGAATCACTGTCTTGCATATAGCACCGTAAACAGAGCTTGTTATACCGTAAGCGATAGCGGCAGACAGAACACCTACCATAATGCCCTCTATGATGAAAGGCCAGCGTATGTAGGAGTCGGTTGCACCTACATATTTCATAATGTTAATTTCTTTTCTTCTGTTATGGACGGTGAGCTTTATTGTGTTGGATATAATAAATATACTTATCATCATAAAGAGGAGAATTATCCAGAAAGAAACCCTCTGTACCATAACTCTTATTGTGTTGATAAAGGTTATTACGTCGTGTCCGTTCTGAACCTCTTTGACTCCGTCAATTTCCGATATAAGCTTGGCGATTTTATCTGTGTGGGTTATGTCGTCAACGCTTACATTAAAGGCATCGTTAAGCAAATCTTCGGGAAGACCTTCAAGAGGCTTCCTGTCATCGGGAGTCATACTTTCCTTGATTTCCGCAAAGTATTTTACGCCGTTTTCATATGTTACATCCTTGGTGTATTTTATTTTCTTTATTTCGCTTTCTATCTTGTCAAGCTTTGCTTTGTCCGCCTGAGCTTCGTCAGTAACAATCGCCTTAACCTGGCAGGAATCGGCAATCTCGTTGCTGATGTTATTTACATTCAGAGTAACCAGCAGAAAAACACCAAGCATAAGCAGGCAGGAGGTTACGACAATAACAGAAGCTATTGTCATAAGACCGTTTTTTATCATTCCGGAAAAAGCCTCAGCAATAAATCTTCTGAATCTTCTAATCAACATTTGCGTAAGCACCCCTTTCCTCATCACGGACAATGGCACCTTTCTCCACCACTATAACACGCTTTTGCATCTTGTTTACTATGTTTTCGGCATGAGTTGCCATAACTATTGTTGTTCCGCGTCTGTTGATATCCTCAAGAATTGTCATAATTTCCTGAGCGGTATCGGGATCGAGGTTTCCTGTAGGCTCGTCGGCTATAAGAACAACGGGATTATTTACTATGGCTCTTGCAATAGCCACTCTCTGCTGTTCACCGCCGGAAAGCTGTCTGGGATACATCTTGGCCTTGTGGGCAAGGCCTACCATAGAGAGAACATTGGGAACATTTTTGCGGATGTCCTTGCCGGAGGCTCCCACAATTTCCATAGCATATGCCACATTCTCCTGAACTGTCTTGTTGGGAAGAAGTCTGAAATCCTGGAACACTACACCTATTGTACGGCGAAAGAAGGGAACTTCCTTTCTGCGAAGGTCGCAGACATCTATGCCGTTTATGGTGATATCTCCCTCTGTTGCATTTTCTTCCTTCATTATAAGCTTGATGATGGTGGACTTACCTGCGGCACTGCTTCCCACAAGAAAGACAAACTCGCCTTTTTCAATTTCAAAGGAAACATCGTGCAGAGCAGGAAAGCCGTTGTCATAAATTTTTGACACATTTTCAAATTTAATCATACTTTTCCTCCTGTTCACTGCGAAACCGACTTATCGGCATAGCTTTGCAGTGCATAATAAAGCTAAACCTATAGGTCGGTTTGGGTTAGTTGGAAGTGTCAGAGCTTCATGGAGTTCGATCTTAAGTATTTGTTAACCATCATAGCAACCTTGAATATGATTGCCTGGTCGAACACACGAAGGTCAAGTCCTGTGATCTTTTGTATTTTGTCAAGACGGTATACCAGGGTATTTCTGTGTACATAAAGCTGTCTTGATGTTTCAGAAACATTAAGATTGTTTTCAAAGAATTTCTGGATTGTGAATATGATTTCCTGATCGAGATCATCTATTGAACCTTTTTTGAAAACTTCTGTGAGGAAAAG
>JAZPXS010000219.1:0-3162 GCA_045543775.1 Clostridia bacterium | reverse complement strand
TAGCCTTCTTTATCTGTCATATTGAGTGCAAGAGCAAAGTTTTCTGCAGGGCTGTACTCGGCAAGAACCGGTACAACACAGAAGCTTGCACACAACACTACAGTAAGAATAATTGATATTATTTTCTTCATATTGCTTCCTCCTTACTGCACATTTACTGCATTGGCAATACCTATTGCAGTTGCAATGATTTTTGCCGCCTGAGAACGGGTGCAAACCTTTGCGGGTCCAAAGCTTCCGTCCTCAAAGCCATTTATTATTGCATATCCGGAAAGTGCTGCCACGGATGATTTTGCATAAGGAGCAATTTCCTCAGCATCCGTAAAGCTTATATCACCGTCGGGTTCCACGTCAAATCCCAGAGCTCTTGCAATTATTGTGCAGGCATCCTGTCTTGTTATTGCAAGTCCGGTGCCAAAGGTGGTCTCGCTTGTTCCTGTGATTATGCCGTTTTCCACACCTGCCGCAACATAGGGAGCATACCATGCGGAAGAGTCAACATCGTCAAACTTCTTTCCTGATGCCTGCATCTTTACATTAAATGCCGCAACTATGAGCTTTAAGAACTGCTCTCTTGTAATTTCTGCTTCGGGAGCAAAGTTCTCTGCATCTATACCATCTATAACACCGATACTCTTTAGGTAGTGAATATCACTGTATGCCCAGTGGGTTTTGGGAACATCCTTGAAAGAATAGGTCTGAGGCTCTATCTTGTTTTCTTCTTTATTGTCCTCTTCATCGTTTTTCTTGGAGGTGCCGACACTAAAGCCGCCGCCACCGCCGCTTCCTCTTCCTGAGGATGAGGATGAGCTGCTATCTTCTTCGTCCTCTTGGGGATCTTCTGCATCCTCTACAAGAGCTTTGAACTTTTCAAATGTGAAAAGCTCTCCTGCTATTTCATCATTGAACAATATGGGTTCTTCGAGTGCAAGATAGTTTTCTGCATCTATGCCAAGCTCAGTAAGATTAGCCTCTGTAAGAAGCTCGGAAACATATTCCACACCGTTTACATTGGGATATGCAAGAGTATAAAGAAGCATAAGCTCCTTGGCATCCTCTGCAAAATCTGCGTGGTTTTTGTAGCCTTTACCCATAAGAGCATTCTGAAGCTTTACCTTGTTTTCAGTGTCAAGATAATTCTCAAAGTTTGCCATTAGGGTAACACCGTCTGCATCTGCAATTGCGAGCTTGTCAGCATAATTGAAGTGTCCGTTTTCATCATACAGTGCTACATCCTGGACACCCACATTGTATATGGATACAAGTGCGAGCCTCTCCACTATTTCCTGAAGCTCGGATAAAGATGCATCAGCAATGTTTTCTTTCTCTGCAGAGCCTGCTATAACCTTTGAAAGTGCATCTGCATCAGCCTTGGAGGCAAAGCCGTCGGGAATTTCCAGTATGGAAAGATATATACCCTCCAAACCTTCCTTTATATCGGAGGCATTGTCGGAAGTAAATGTATCCTTTATTGACAGTATATCTGCCGCTTTATTGATATTTATAGGCTGACCTTTTATGGAGCCGTCCTGTGCTTCTGCTATTACATAGTAATCTCCCTCGGGGAATGAGGGTGCGGGAACTACTGTGGCAGTTTCCTTTTCTCCCTCACGGCTTACTGTAATATCAATTCCTTCCACAACACTTACTCTGTCGGCATCTGCAACATACCAGTCAAATGCTTCTGTGTTACCGGTAAGGGATGCTTCCACAAGGATTGAATCCACAAGACCTGTGGAAATCTTATCGGTTGTCCACTGTGCATCGTCCTTATTCAGCTTTGCACGCATTACCATATCGCCGTTATCATTGGCATATCTGGGCTGTACTGTTATATCGATACCTTTTCTGAAGTTTTCTGTTCCGGTACTGTTGTTTTCTGTCATAAGTACATAGTTACCGCCGGGTACTGCATTTTTGGAAACGGAAATCTGTGCACTTAAGCCGTCATCGCTTACAGTGATGTCAAAGCCGTCAACCTTTTGCGTTCTGTCTTCATTTACCACATACCACTGTGATGTTTCTTTGATGTTGGTTATTTCCTCATCATACTGATTATATATCTTGGAGGTAAATGTGAGAGCTTCGCCGCCTTCTGTAACAACTGTGTCCTCACCTGCAATCTCTATGGAACGACCAACCTCTTCTTCGATGATGAGTGAACCTATCTGGAAAAGGATGTCTGTGCCCTGAGGGTTGTGAAGTGAGCTGTGATTGGGATAACCGTAGTGGAGATTGCTCTTGGAAGTACCGTCAACTTCTACATGAAGCTTAAATCTGAAATCCTGCCATTCGCCGCTTTTGGTAATGGTAAGCATTTCGTAGGGTTTACTTGTATTTGTGCCGTCACGGGAATCTATCATATATATAAATCTTGATTCACTAATCCCTGAATCCTTATGGTTCTGAAGTCTTGTGCTGAAAATGTATGTAGTATCTGCCTTCCACTGATATCCGTCCAGACACAAGGTCATATCACCGCCGGCAACAGGGGTAGCAGAGCTGTCACCCCAATATCCGGGATTTGCAACCATTCTGTATCTCATAGCTCCTTCAATACCTCCGGAATGGGCAGGATGAATTGCATCAAAAGTGGAAAGCCATCTTCCGGTAAGTCCGCTGTCATTTGCATATATGTTCACCGGTGTTGTATCCTCTGCAACGTAATCCTCATAAGTTGCAGTTTCCTCTGCCATTACACTCACTGCAGGCACAACAATTGTGGTGCAGATAAGAGTAAGTGCAAGAAGTATTGATAAAAATCTCTTCATATCTTATATCCTCCTCATTAACATTATGTTTTTGAAGTTCTTTTACTATTTTTTTCTCAAAATCTTTGATGCACGAAGGGGCGTTACATCATCATTTTTCCAAACAAGGATTTTTAATATATCCACACTGTATTCACCCTTGGTGTCAATGCTTACGGGAAACTTTTGTGTTGTTGCCGAAATAGTTTTATGCCCGCTCCACACATTTCTGAACTTGCCGGAAGTGTCATATGCGGCAACATAGATTTTTGCATCGTAGCTTGCAGAGCCGACAGTGGATACTGACATATCGAAAGATAAGGTGTTTCCGCTTTGCATAACTGCAGTGTTGTCTATAACAATATCCGTTGCAAAGAATGAGAATACCTCACTCTCCCACTGTGCCTTCAGG
>JAZPXS010000218.1:0-3753 GCA_045543775.1 Clostridia bacterium | reverse complement strand
GCAAGAAGAAATAAGAGGGAGGGAAATTAAATGGCTCAGGTTAAGAGAACTCGTAAGAGAAAAGAAAAGAAAAACATTGAACGCGGAGCTGTTCATATTCGCTCCACTTTTAACAACACAATAGTAACAATTACTGATGTGCAGGGTAATGCACTTTCTTGGGCATCTTCCGGCGGTCTCGGTTTCAGAGGCAGCAAGAAGAGTACACCGTTTGCATCCCAGATGGCAGCAGAAACAGCTGCTAAGGCTGCGATGGAACACGGTCTTAAGTCCGTAGAAGTTTATGTAAAAGGCCCCGGTGCAGGTAGAGAAGCGGCTATCCGTGCTCTCCAGACAGCAGGTCTTGAAGTAACAATGATCAAAGATGTAACTCCGATTCCTCACAACGGTTGCAGACCGCCTAAGAGAAGAAGAGTCTGATTTTAGAGGAGGTGTAATACATGGCACGTTATACAGGCGCGGTATGCCGTCTTTGCAGAAGAGAAGGTCAGAAGTTATTTTTGAAGGGCTCCAGATGCTACGGCGAAAAGTGCGCATTAAACAAGAGAGAATATGCTCCCGGCCAGCATGGTCAGGCAAGAAAGAAGCTTTCCGAATATGGCTTGCAGCTTCGTGAAAAGCAGAAGGCTAAGAGATACTATGGTGTATTGGAGAGCCAGTTTGCTCATTATTTTGAACTTGCTAACAAGAAGAGCGGTGTAACAGGTGAAAACCTCCTGCAGGTACTTGAAAGCCGTCTTGACAATGTTGTTTACAGACTTGGATTTGCTCTTTCCAGAGCAGAAGCAAGACAGCTTGTTGTTCACGGTCACTTCCAGATTAACGGTAAGAAGGTTAACATTCCTTCATACCTCGTTAAGCCCGGCGAAGTAATCGCACTCAAGGAAGGCAGCAGAAGCCTCCCCAAGATTAAGGATATCTTAGAGCAGACAGACGGCAAGGCTGTTCCCAAGTGGCTTGACCTTGACACAAACACCATGCAGGCAAAGGTTGTAGCTTTGGCTCAGAGAGACGACATCGACTTAGACATCGCAGAACATCTCATCGTCGAGTTGTATTCTAAATAATAAGGCTACCCTCATAAGTATAGTAATTATGGTATTTGAACGGAGGGCTAAAATATGATAGAAATGGTGAAACCGGGTCTTGAAAGAGTCGATGACAAGCTTGACCCCAGTTACGCTAAATTTGAAGTTCAACCTCTTGAAAGAGGCTATGGTACCACTTTGGGTAATGCACTTAGAAGAGTACTCTTATCTTCACTTCCCGGTGCTGCTCCCACAAGCGTCAAGATAGAAGGAGTTCTTCACGAATTCTCCACTATCCCCGGCGTTAAGGAGGATGTTACCGAGATAATTCTCAATGTAAAGAGAATTATTGCAAAGGTGTATACCGATACACCCAAGACCGTTTACATTGAAGCAAACGGTGCAGGTGAGATTTTTGCAAAGGACATAGTTACCGACCACGAAATCGATATCATAAACGGAGATCTCCACATCGCTACCTTAAGCGATAAGGCAAGACTCTATATGGAAATCGTATTTGAAAACGGCAGAGGCTATGTTACAAGTGAGAAAAACAAGGAAAAATATCAGAGTGCAATCGGCGTTATACCTGTTGACTCCGTATATTCTCCCGTAGACAAGGTTAACTACACAGTAACAAACTGCCGTGTAGGTCAGATAACCGACTACGACAAGCTCACAATAGAAATCTTTACAGACGGAACCATTGCTCCGGAGGATGCACTTTCCTTAAGCTCAAAGATTATCACAGAGCATATGAACCTCTTTACAGATCTTTCCGATGATATCGCAAATACAGATATTATGGTTGAGACCAAAGAGGAAACAAAGGATAAGGTACTGGAAACAACAATCGAAGAGCTCGATTTGTCTGTTCGTTCGTTTAACTGCCTTAAGAGAGCAGGAATAAACACAGTTGCAGATTTGGTTTCCAAGTCCGAAGCAGAAATGATGAGAGTCAGAAACCTCGGTAAGAAATCTCTCGAGGAAGTCGTGAACAAGATTCAGACACTCGGTCTTGAATTCTCTAAGGAATATGACGAATAAATCTAATAAATAAGGTTTAAAAACAAGTACAAAGGAGGTTTATCTAATGCCCGGTACAAGAAAACTCGGTCGTGCTTCTGACCACAGAGATGCAATGCTCAGAAACCTGGTTACATCTCTGCTTGAAAACGGTAAAATCGAAACAACCGTTGAAAAGGCTAAAGAAACAAGATGCATGGCAGAAAAGATGATTACATTAGGCAAGACAAATACATTGCATTCCAGAAGACAGGCTCTTTCTTACATCACTAAGGAAGATGTTGTTACAAAGGTATTTGCGGAGCTTGCTCCCAAATATGCAGACAGAAACGGCGGCTACACAAGAATCCTTAAGTTAGGACCCAGACGCGGTGATGCTGCAGAAATGGCAATTATTGAATTGGTTTAATAAATCAAAAAAATCGGTGTAAGAAGTCTTACATCAAAGGAAACCTCTCAATCGGAAAACCGATTGAGAGGTTTTTGGTTTGGAATAAGAAAGCATAAGATAGCAATACTAAGGTTAGTTAGGGGGATTAATGTATATGAATATCTCAGAAAAAAATCTGTATGATTTCAATGTTTTTCTTATGAATGAAGAAAAGGCAGAAACAACAATAGAAAAGTATATGCATGATATTAGAGTTTTTGCTGAGTGGTTAAATGGAAAAAATGTGGACAAAATGGAAGTTCTTCGGTATAAGGAACATATAAAACAGAGGTATGCACCGGCATCAGTTAACTCTATGCTTTCTTCTATAAACAGTTTTTTTGATTTTATCGGATGGAATAATTTAAAGGTGAAAATGCTGAAAATCCAAAGACAAATCTTTCTTTCGGACGAAAAGATGCTGACAAAATCAGAATACAAGAGATTGCTGGATGCTGCATGCAAAGTAAAGGAATTACGGTTGTATTACATTATGCAAACTATTTGTTCTTCCGGCATACGGGTATCGGAGCTTAAGTCGGTGACTGTGGAGGCAGTAAAAAAGGGCAAGATAATAATAGGCTGTAAGGGGAAAATCCGCGAGGCACTTCTTCCCAAGGATTTGTGTAAAAAGCTTTTGAAGTATGCAAGAAAAAATGCCATAACAACGGGAAATATATTTGTTACCAAAAGCGGAAAACCCCTTGACAGAAGCGCAATATGGAAAATGATGAAGAGAATCTGTTCGATTGCCGGAGTCAGTGCAAAGAAAGTTTTTCCTCACAATTTGAGACATCTTTTTGCAAGAACATATTATGCAATGCAAAAGGATATAGTGCGTCTGGCGGATATACTTGGCCATTCAAGTGTAAATACAACCAGAATATATACTATGGAGCCTTGTGAAAACCAAAGAACACGAATAGAAAAACTTGGGTTGCTTCAAATATAGAAAGCCCTGTTGCAGTCTTGTTATTAGCAAGCTCGAAATAAAAAACTCCACATAATCGAAATTATGTGGCAAAATATTTGCGTTTCTCTTTAAATACGTTAAAAAAATTGTTGTCTGTTAAAAAAATGCAAAACAACAAGACCGATAAAGTGAAATTTCACTGCATCGGCCTGGTTTTTGTATGTATTTTTTAAATATTATTTAAAATTTATTTAAAAAAGAGTGAAGATTTTCTAAAATTTTCCAAAAGGCTTGACAAACGGCGGTGAGTATGGTACACTGACTACACTTTTATGTAGTATTATTACTATATAACT
>JAZPXS010000217.1:0-3912 GCA_045543775.1 Clostridia bacterium | reverse complement strand
GTAAGCGGCTATGCGGATATCATAGCTATGCGTCACCCCAAGGAGGGTGCTCCTGTTGTTGCAGTACAGCACAGTGATGTTCCCGTGATAAATGCAGGAGACGGCGGTCACAATCACCCTACACAGACACTTACCGACCTTCTCACCATAAAAAGAGAAATGGGACGGCTCGATAACCTTACCGTGGGACTTTGCGGCGACCTCAAGTTTGGAAGAACTGTACACTCCCTTGTGGCGGCACTGTCCAGATATACAGGCATCAAATTTGTCCTTATTGCTCCAAACGAGCTTAAGCTCCCCAGCTATGTCAAGGATAATTACATCAAGAAGAACGGCATAGAATATGAGCAGACAACCTCTATGGAGGAGGTTATTGATAAGCTTGATATTCTATATATGACAAGAGTTCAGAGAGAAAGATTCTTTAATGAGGAAGACTACTTAAGACTTAAAGACAGCTATATCCTTGACACTGCCAAGATGGCAAAAGCCAAGGATAATATGATAGTTATGCATCCTCTCCCCAGAGTCAACGAAATCTCTGTTGATGTGGACTCAGACAAGAGAGCTTGCTATTTCCGTCAGGCAAAATACGGAAAGTTTATCCGTATGGCTCTTATCCTAAAGCTTCTGGAGGTGGAATAAGTGACAATAGATTCTATAAAAAACGGTGTTGTAATTGACCACATCCGTTCCGGCAATGCAATGAAGATTTATTCACTTCTTAATCTTGAAAGTACCGATTGGCAGGTAGCTATAATAAAGAATGCACCAAGTAAGAAGCTTGGCAAAAAGGATATAATAAAGATTGCCACAGACGATGCGATCAACCTGGATGTTCTTGGGTTTATAGATGCCGATATAACGGTAAATGTAATAAAGGACGGAACTCTTTATGAAAAGAAGCATATTGAGCTTCCGCAAAAGATTACCGATGTCATAAAGTGCAAGAACCCACGCTGTATCACAACAACGGAGCAGGGTATATCACACGTGTTTGAACTGACAGATGCCAAGAACAGAATATACAGATGTATATATTGCGAATCTAAAGCAGAATAAAGAAACAAAAGGTTTGTAAAAGCGTAGCTTTTGCAAACCTTTTTTGCATTAAAGAAATCCGACAGACTGCAATGTATGAAAATGGCTCTAAATGAACACCATATAATTGAATTTGTTTGCACGCAAAAGCTATGTGTGCTATACTGATTTTGTTGATTTTTTGGTATTATATCCCAAAAAATTTGTCATTTTTTGAGAGGAGGAGAACAAAATAGAAACAAAAAAACTGTTTGATTTAAGCCACACAAGAACGGAAAAAATCCTTTCCGCTGCAACATACCCTTGGGAGGCACTTCCAAAGATTAAAAGCTTTATAGAAGAAATCGGAAAAACTCTTGATAAGGAAAAATATGACAAAATAGGTGAAAACATCTGGATTGCAAAAACAGCAGTTGTGAGCGAAAGTGCTCATATAGAGGGTCCCTGCATTATTGACGATGACACGGAGATAAGACACTGTGCATTTATAAGGGGCAGTGTAATTGTAGGCAAGAATTGTGTTGTGGGTAATTCCACCGAGGTCAAAAACAGCATAATATTTGATAATGTGCAGATTCCCCATTATAACTATGTTGGTGATTCCATATTGGGATATAAGTCCCATATGGGTGCAGGAGCTGTCACCTCCAATGTCAAAAGTGACAAAACTCTTGTAACTGTAAAAAAAGGAAATGAAAAAATTGAAACCGGTCTCAAAAAGTTCGGAGCCATTCTGGGTGATTATACCGAGGTGGGTTGTCACGCGGTTTTGTGTCCGGGAAGTGTTATCGGCAGAAACTGTACCATATATCCTACTTCTATGGTGAGGGGGTATGTGGAAGATAATTCTATTTTTAAGGATAAGGACAATATAATAAAGAAAGAATAGGATTCCCAAAAAAGCCTATAATAAAAGCACGCAAATATAATAAGGGGTGTTTTTATGTGCGGTATTGCCGGCTATACAGGCAAAGGGCAGGCTTTGGATTATATATTGAAAATACTGACTTTTTTGGAATACAGGGGCTATGATTCTGCAGGTATTGCATATTTTAGAGATGATGACAGTATCGGTGTTGTCAAAACCAAAGGAAATATAGAAAATCTCAAGCAAAAACTGAGCTCTCATAACATTTCCTCGGATTGCATAATAGGTCATACGAGATGGGCAACCCACGGGGAACCCTCAGATGCCAACGCCCATCCTCACGGAACAGAAAACGTTCAGATTGTGCATAACGGCATCATAGAGAACTCTGACGATATAAGAAGTTTTTTGTGGGAAAACGGCTATGACTTTGTATCCCGAACAGACACAGAGGCTTGTGCAAAGCTTATTGATTTTTATTACAAAAAATCTTCAAACCCCATAGATGCACTGAAGAAAGCTGCATACCATCTCAAGGGTTCCTATGCGGTAGCTGCAGTATTTGACGGCTTTGGAAACACAATTTATGCTTTTCGCAAGGATAGTCCGCTTATAGTGGCACCGTCCTTTGACGGGTGCTTTGTAGTGTCGGATATATCGGCACTTTCGGGTTATGCGGATAGCTTTTATTCAGTTGATGAGGATGAAATTGTCCGTGTGTGTGCTGATGCTATTGAGTTTATGGATGTTTCGGGAGAGATTCGCACAAAAAGAGCTGTCAATGTAACACACGCAAAAAACAATGGGGACAAAGAAGATTATCCTCACTATATGCTTAAGGAAATATATGAAGATGCAGATTCTGCTTTGGCAACCTTTGAGAGTGCAGATATGGAGTTTTCAAAGGACGATTATGATGAAATCCATATAGTGGGGTGCGGAACAGCCTATAATGCAGGCTTATGTGCAAGCTATTGTATGGAAAAAACTTTGAGTGTACCCGTGAGGGTTCATACCGCATCTGAATTCAGATACTATACCCCTGTACTATCCAAGGACGGTATTTGCATTTTTGTGTCCCAGTCCGGAGAGACCGCCGATACTCTGGCGGCACTGAGACTTGCAAAATCCCTTGGAGTGAAAACCCTGGCAATAGTAAACTCTCCCTTATCAGCAATGGCAAAGGAAGCGGATTATGTAATCCTTACCAAAGCAGGTCAGGAGGTATCTGTGGCAAGCACCAAGGCTTATGTAAGTCAGCTTGCGGCTTTTTGCGTTCTTATGGGAGGTATGGGAAAATCAAAAGCTTCATTCAGGGAAATTTGCACTCGCCTTACACCGAGCAAGAATACAACAGATATATGCAGAGAGCTTGCAGCATTTCTGGCAAAATCAAAAAATGTGTTTTTTATAGGCAGAGGGCAGGACTATGCCATTGCCTGTGAGGCGGCATTAAAGGCAAGGGAAGTATCCTATGTAAATTGCAATGCATACCCTGCCGGAGAGCTTAAACACGGAAGCATTGCACTGATTGAAAAGGAAACGCCCGTGGTGGCAATAGTGACAGAGGACGCAACTGCGGATAAAGTAATGAGTAATATAAATGAAGTTAAATCCCGTGGTGCGAAGGTGGCTGTAATTGTAAGGGATGGAATAGATATTCCGTCGGATGTTGCAGATTGGATTTTGTATCTTCCAAAGGCGGAGGATATGTATATGCCCCTTATAGCCGCACCTGTGATACAGCTTATCGCATATTATATGGCAACTGAGTTGGGAACAAATCCGGATAGGCCTAGGAATCTTGCAAAGTCAGTTACCGTGGAATAGGAACGCAAAAAAATGCACAGACCGTTAAGCGGCAGGGGAAAATATGAAGTCACAATTTGAGTTGTATCAGTGGCAGAATAATGAAAAAAGCCGCATAATATGCAGCTTTTTGTGTGATATGTGCCGCTTAACTCCGAACAAATTTCACCTCTCGACGTACCTTTGTACGCCTT
>JAZPXS010000216.1:0-23175 GCA_045543775.1 Clostridia bacterium | reverse complement strand
GCTTTTATATTACCAAAATTGCTTTTGAAATATGTAAGAATTCTATTTGCTTGCAGAAAAATAGTAGATTTAAGATAAGACATTAAACCCTTAAAGACTCTTGCAAGCCGTACAAAAGGTCTTAAAATAATTTTTCCTGTGTTTATCGAAAACACTATAACTCCGGATAGAAAATTAACCACATAAAAAGACACTGTCATAAAATAAATCCATGAGCCGATTACAAGTGCAACAAGCTCGTATAACCTGACCTTGGCATAATTGAGTCTGAAAGCTACAGAATACACCAAAACAAGCTCAGCCATCCAGAAAATAATATCCTGAAAGGCAACCACACCGCTATGACATCGGTGTGCCCTCCTCAGGGAACGGAACAAGTCAAACACAAGTCCGCAGAATACACCGCAAACCACCATTGCCAGAAACATATATGCCTGAGCCGATACAGATACATCCACTGCAAAGCACCACCATCAGCGAAGTAGTCTTGAGATAATGCCCGGTCCCCTCGTTTTCTGGGAACGGTCGATATAATTCATATCGGTTATCTCTCCGGCTATGTTTACATCTCCCGTATCGGTGCACAGCTTATTTATGTGGAGTTCCTCCCCTTTTATCATCAGTATGCCGTGATCGTGTGTACGGAGAATAATTTCCTCTTCGTTAAAGCTCTCCACATCCTCCACTCCGGAAACACTGAGCTTACGTCTGTTTTCCAGTATAAGATTGTGAACCGCCTCCGAACGGTTTGGTTTTTGCTGTCTTTTTTCTTCCATTGTCATCCCGCCTTTTTGTTATATATTTGATACATATGCAAAAAAGGCGGCTTGTATTACTCATTTTATGATATAACCGTGTACATATCCGATGCATCTGCTTTGAGTGCATGGTCAAGAGCTTTTTCCACCCTTACTGTAACTGTTTTTTCACCAAAGGTTATAGCAATAACATCTCCGCTGTCAACATCACAAGAGGGCTTTGCAACCTTACCGTTGACGGTCACCTTGCCCATTTCACAGGCTTCACAGGCAACGGTTCTTCTTTTTATAAGTCTTGAAACCTTAAGGTATTTGTCAAGTCTCATTTTTCGTTTACTCCTTTATAAGTCTGAATTTTTTTAAAACGGGAACAAGTTTTTCCCCTTTTGGAATCATTGCAACATCTTCAGAGGTAACCCCTCCGGAAACAAACAGAACTGCCAGATACACAATACCTCCTGCCCCTATGGATACAAGCGTAGCAAGGCTTCCGCTTATGGGTGATACAAGATTATACACTGCAAGCACTGCAGCCGCCATAGCAATAACAGAAATTACGGGTTTTAGTACAAGAGCGGATACTCTGTAACGGATATTCATTATTCTCTTTATAGAGATAAGATTCAAAATAAGTATCACTGCATAGCAGATTATTGTTCCTATCGGTGCACCCTTTATGTTTATGTCGGGGTTTCCTACAAGGAAGTAGTTTACAATTATCTTCACAACACCGCCTGCAACCATATGTATTACGGGAAGAACTGTGTGTCCCGTAGACTGGAGTATGGCATTTGTAAGGCTCACCAATGACACAAATATGATGCCGTAACCGAGGATGGAAAGAGTTGCCTGGGCACTTACAGAATTAAACACAAGCTGAACTATGGGACCTGCGAGAATAGCCATTCCCACCGAGCAGGGCAATGTGAGAAGAACAGTTATCTTGAGACTGCCTTCGGTAGCCTTGCACGCCTTTGATATATCCCTTAGTGCAAAGGCAGAAGCAATTGTAGGCACGATGCTTATGCTGATGGCTGTTATGAGAGTGGGCACAAGATTGAACATTGTGATGGTTTTGCCGCTGTATGCACCCCAAAGGAGATTTGCATGCTCATAGTCGAAGCCTGCCGCACTCTGGAGTCTCCTCATAATCATAGAGGCATCTATTATGGAAGTAAGGGAGAATACCGATGCACCAACAGTAATGGGAATTGAAATTTTTATTAATTCCGATACAATTTCCCCAACAGATTTAGAAGCTTTACTGTCGGTAATATGCATTCCTGCGGAACGCTTGTTCTTTACAAAATATATAACGGCAAGAGATATCAATGCAAAAAATCCCCCTGCAGATACGCCAAAAACCGCACCGGCGGAAGCCTGCTGCACTCCACGGCTTATAAGAAGATATGCGGCACCGTAGCCGATAACGAGCTTTCCTACCGCTTCGCAAACCTCGCTCACTGCAGTGGGAACCATATCCTGATGTCCCTGAAAATATCCCCTGAAAACGCTCATCAGTGCCACAAAGAATATTGCAGGTGCCAAGGCTCTTATTCCCGTGGCAGCTGCAGGACTTGCCATCTTGTCGGCACAGAAATCTGCTCCGAAGTACAGGAACATAAAACCTGCCACACCAATAATGGTAAGTACGCAAAAGCTGACCTTAAAAATTCTCTGTATCTGCCCATTGTTGCCTTTGGCACGGCTTTCTGCCACCATTTTTGAAATAGCAACGGGAATCCCTGCCGTGGCTATGATAAACAGCCAGTTATACACAGTGTAGGCAATGCCGAAATATCCCATACCCTCGTCACCCAAAAGGTGGTTTAAGGGTATCTTGAATACCGCCCCTATTATCTTGACAAGTATATTGGCTATCATAAGTATGAGTGCACCCTTCATAAAGCTTTGTTTTTTGTCAGTACTCATATCTTTCATTCTCCCTGAAAAAATTTTTAAACAGCTATATTTCAGTATAACATACATATAATGAAAATAAAACCGTAATTTGTAAAATTTTTAATGAGATTTTAATTTTTTCTTAAATACATTGCAAATCAAGAGGGGATAAAGGCTTGAAAAAGAAGAAATTCATACAAAATGTGCTCATCATGTCATCATCCATGCTCATAATAAGAATTATGGGAATGGCATCCAACATATACATATCTGCCATTGCAGGCAGTGATGCCATGGGGGTTTATCATCTCATTTTTTCCGTCTTTACATTCGGAATAACTTTTGCCTCATCAGGAACGGGCTTTGCCGTTACAAGGCTGGTGTCGGAAGGCAGGTTAAACAGCCGTGATATAATAAGGAAGTGTCTCTCCATATCTCTCGCTATGTCCTTTGTGGGATTTGCCATTTTCTTTTTTGGTGCAGAATTTATAAATATAAATTTCATCCGCACCCCGGGAAGTGAAAATGCTATAAGGCTTCTGTCTGTAATTCTTCCCTTTATGGGGATTTCCTCCGTAATACGGGGGTATTTTATAGCGGAGCGCAGGGCGTTTACACTCACATTCTCCACCGTTACGGAAGAGGCTGTGGGAATTGTTGTGACGCTTTTTCTTCTCAAAAACAAGCTTCTTCCAAACTATATGTGTCCCATTGCAGGTTGTGCCGCATCAACGGTTTTTGCAGTGTTCCCCGATGTGTTAATCTACATATTCTACACTGTTCGGGAAACTCTAAAGCCAAAAAAATGCAGCTACAAGGATATATTTTCCATATGTGTTCCTATAGCACTGGGTTCATACTTAAGAACGGGACTTGTAACTGTGGAAAATCTTATGATACCTCTGCAATTTGCGAAATACGGAGTTTCAAACCCCGTCGGGGAATACGGAATAATAAAAGCTATGGCTATGCCTGTGATGCTTTTTCCCACTGTTTTTATTCAAGCATTTTCGTCGATGCTTGTCCCCGAAATGAGCGAAATGAATGCCAAAAGATACAAAAACGGAATAAGATATGTATCTTCCCTTTCGCTTAATACCACCACTATGTTTGCCTTTTTCATAGCACTTATGCTCATTAAGCACCACCGCATTATCGCAGAGAGTTTTTTTGAGGAAAAAGGTGTTTCCTCATATCTCAGGATGATTTCTCTCCTGTGTATTCCGATGTATATGGATACGGTTGCCGACAGTATTCTCAAAGGTCTCAATCTTCAGAATGCTTCTCTCAGGTACAACATCATAGATTCCGTGCTTCGGGTAACTGCCATTTTTATTTTTATGCCAAAATACGGACCGCACTTTTACATATGTATGCTGTACATTAGCGAAATCTTTAACCTTTCGCTGAGCCTTGGCAAAGCCTCAAGGGTTACAGGACTCAAAATAGATTTTGTTTCCCTTATTATTAAACCTGCAATTTCGGCATGTTTTGCCGGGGCATTTTCCTCCCCCATTGTCGGAACACTGGTGTATATGGGAATGTACAAACTGTGTGATAAAATAAACCTCCCTATATCTTGGGGACGGAGCTAAAATCCCCGAAAATTACAATAGGTGGTGCAAAAATCCGTTTGAATTTTTGCACCACCTATTAATTTTATTTAATCACTATGGCTTCTTTCCATACATTCTTCATTGTAAAGGGAGCAAGATTTTCTCTCCATACAAATACTCTTACCTTGTTGCCTGCAGTAAGTCCTGTGATTTCAAGAGCTTCCGAAAGCGTTGCAACACCGTCTGCAGGTGTCAGAACTGCCTTGTTTGCTTTCATGAGCTTGTCGCCGTCAAAGCCTGCAATAACAACCATTACAGTTTCTGTTGCATTTACGCTTATAGCATCAACGGCTGCACTGCTTGCTGTAGTTGAAACTGTAAGCTCTGTCACGTCATAGGTGGGTACTGTAACAGTAATCGGATACTGTCTGTTCATACCATAGGTTTTGTTCTGTGCTACTATGATGTAATCTCCTGCAGGAACTGTATCTGCAACATTTACAGTAACATTTGCACCGTCGTTTGTCTCAGTGAATGTAATTCCGTCTACATAGGAGAGTCTGTCCTCGGTTACTGCTACCCAGTCAAAGGACTGTGTGAGAGCACCCTTGGTTTCTATCTGATTGAGAACCTCTGCTTTAAGATTAAGTGTTCCGCCTGCAGAAACTGTATTGGATGCACCTGTTACCTTGATGTCATGAGCTGTTTCCTTTGCAAAGTAAGGAACATCATCGGGGATTTCCTTGTAGTGGTTATTAAGCTCCATTGTTACATCTGCAGGAGTACCTGCTGCCATTCCGACGATAATGCAACGAATCTTTCCACTGTCATTTATGTCTGCTGCTCTGAGCGCGGGCAATGTACCCTTTATTGTATGCCACTCGCCGTCACCGGGAACATTCGCAACACCGTTTTCGTAATCCATAATCTGGCTTACATCTTTTGCAGTTCCGGAATATGCACCATTCCATGTACCGATTCTTACGCCAAAGCCTGTGTTTTCGGTAAGTGAACGTGCGGCAAACTTAATTACATAGTGTTCACCCTCGGTTGCAGTATAGTCGTTAAACTGTGCAGGAAGAAGTCTGGAACCTGCTGCTACCTGATAACCGTTTGTTACACTTGTAACTGTTCCTGTTGTTTTGTAGGCATAGCCTGCAAAGCCATCGGAAGTCCACTCATTCTTTGTCTGAACGGTTGTACTGTTGGTATATGTGGGATTGGTATACCAGAAAGATGAATTCTTTGGTGATGTGATAAGGTTTGCAGGGATTTCTCCCGCAACATGGTCATCTGTATTTTCAATAGCACCCTCAACTTCTATTTCCAGAGTTTTTATCCATGTTGTGTCTTCGTCTATGGCATAGTATGCTCTTACATAGTATTTGCCCTCTGCTACTTCATCCGTTGCAGACACGGTAGCAACTGCACCGCTGTTTGTAACGGTAAGTCCGTCTACTTCTATACCCTTGGCATCGCCTACTGTAAATAAGAATTTGTCCTGAGACAGGGTACCTGTTGAGTTTATCTGATTTACGATTTTTGCTTCAAACACTGCATTTTCGCCCGGTACAATAACATTTCCGTTTTTGCCGGAGAAGAGAATGTCGTAGGGTTTTTCCTCTGCCAAATATGGATGAGAGCTTGCACTGTGTCTTACTCTTATTGCACTGCCTGCCTTTGCATCCTGGAAACCGGAACAGAGATAAGTTGTTGCTGTGTTATCTCCTGCAGTACCCTTCATTACAAGTGTTCCTGCTAATGTAGTCCAGTTCTCCTTGTCGGAAATGACAAAACCTTCCGCACCCTTTTCAACAGAATAGCTTGCAGTCCATCCTGCAGATGTACCCAATGCCATGTTATATACAAAGCTGTCGGTTGTTCCGTGGTTCATAGCCTCAAAGCTATATACATAGGACTTGCCTGCGGTGAGCTTTTCGGGGAAGCTGACATTTGCAGCATTATTTGCAAGAAGCTGTGTACCTATAAGACCTTTGTTGTAATTTCCGCCGCTTGCCAAAATATCTGTCTTTGCAGTGAGACAGTATGATGTATAGTCACTGTATGAAACAGCACTTAAAGATGCTGTAGGCACATTCGATGCAACAATCATTGCATTGGTGGGGTCCTGAAAAAGATTTGCAGGCTTTGCTCCTGCCACATAATCCTTTGCATATGGATCTGCAGGACCTTCCACAACCTCTACAGGAAGAGTTTTCTGCCATGAAGTAGCGTCGGATTTTGCCTTTAAGTAGTATGTACCATAGGGTACATCTGAGCTTGCATTAACAGTAACCTCGTTTGACAAAACACCTGCTGTGGCAGTAAGACCTTCAACCCCATTACCCTCTGCATCAACTACAGACCAGCTAAATTCCTGAGAGAGTGTACCGGGGATTTCTATCTGATTTAATAATTCTGCCTTGTATGTGTTTTTGCCGCCGGCAATGACTTCGTTTGTTGCGCCTGTGGTTTCAACCTTTACATCGTAAGCTTCTTCGGGTGCGTAGTAGACACCGTCGCCAAAATCCACAAGGAACGCATCGCCTGCAACCGCATTGGAAAATCCAAAGCAAAGAGTAAATCCGTCACCGGCGGAGGTAAGGGTTGTCTTGTAGTCTTCCCATTCTTCACCGGGGATAAAACCGTCGCCTTTGTAAATATTGTCATAGGTGGGATTCCAGCTTATTGTGGTTGCAGAACCTACTCTTGGTGTACCTGCAAGGGCTCTTACTCTTGTCTTAAATACATATGTATCCTGCTTGGCTGTGTAACCGTCGTAGAGAATACCCGAGCTTGTAGCCTGAGTTTCTTCTGTAAGTTTTCTTATATTAACACCTTCACCGCCCCAGCTGCCTTTGGTAACTGTGTCAGTTGCGGAGAATTTGTATACGGAGCCGTTGCCGGTATAATCCTGCTTATACTCGGTATAGCCTACTTTACCGTTGTTTCCGGTACCTATAATATTACCGGTCTGACTTCCCTGCATAAGGTTTGCGGGCTTGCTTCCCGGAATATGGTCACCATTTGCAGCAGTTGTTGCAGCTGCGACTTCTCTGCCGCCGTGTGCTACAAGTCTGCCGAGCTTAAGGTGTGGAACCTCTGTGCCGTCTGCAGTGTTTACAATCTTAACGGTATGCACGCCTGCACTGAGTCCCGATGCAAAATTCTTAACTACGGGAAGGTTGCTGTCAGAAACAGAAAATGTTCCTGAAATCTCGCTGTCTGTGCCTTCATCCAAAACATAACTTCCCTCACCGCGAAGTACCGTAACACCCACGCTGTCATTACCTGTACTTGTGTATGTTAAGGTGATGCTGTCGCCTGTGGCGGTAGACTGAATTGCCTCGTACTTGTTGTCGGACTGACCGGAGTAGCTATCTTCCCAGGTACCGCTTTTTGTTGCACTGTCTAACTTTATATCACGGGTATTTACTGTTGTGGATTCAAATTTGGGAGCAATACCGTAGTTATTCTTGTGGAGAATATCACGGCTTTCGAGCTGGCTTATTATGTATTTGCCGTACTGCTCATGTCCCAGTGCATTGGGGTGAATATTGTCATTTGTAAGAGAGCCGGCCTTGGTCTTATCCCATATAAAATCGCCTTTTTCAACAAGAGGCTTCATATAGTTGTAGAAGTCAATAGTTTCTATGTCGTAGTAATCCGCAACCGCCTGATGGTCGGGGATTGAAGTGTAGTTGAGTTTCGCATAGGAGTCATCGTGCATGGAATAGAGGAACACTATAACAGGCACCTTTGGAAGGGACTGCAGTGTTCTTACTATTGTTTCCATGTTGCTTCGTACAGTCTCGCTGTAGAGTCTGGAATAGTGGGTATCGTTTACCGCATACTCCACAAATACCACGTCAGGAGCGTATGCACCGATATCTGTCATTACTCTGTATTTACCAAGGTCAGAACCTGTACCTCCGATACCTGCATTAACCTGCTTTACGGTCTTTGCGGGGTACTTATCCTGAAACCACTTGGTAACTCTCGTTGCATAGCGGTTGAATCCCATAGAGTTAGAATCTCCGTCTGCAACGGTAATGGAACCGCCAAGGAAGCCTATTACAAGGTCTCCGGCATTGTTATTAAGATTGTCATAGCCACTTGTCTTTGCATCCGATGCAAATGCAGGAACGGATATAAGTCCAAGAATCATAACTAAGCTTAATACAAAAGATAAAACTCTTTTCATTATGTACAATCCTCCGATTCTAAATAATATAATTATTTTACTATATTTTTTTTGATGTAACAATTCGGTTTTTTACTGTTTTGTGTTCGGAAAATTATTCACTTACAAAAACAGACACCGTGGCATTTAGCCACAGTGTCTGCTTGGTTAATCAAAATTTATTCTATTGTTTTGGGTGCTTTGTCAGCTGCTTTCATTGTAAGAGGTGTATAATCATCCGCTGTCCATACAAATACTCTCACCTTGTTGCCTGCAGTAAGTTCCGAAAGGGTGAGCTTTTGAACATCTTCCTCGGAAAGTGTTGCAACACCTTCTACCGGTGTTATAACAGTCTTGCTTGCTTTTACAACTCTGTTACCGTTGTATGCTGCAATAACTACCATAACATCTTCCGTTGCATTTACGCTTATAGCCTCAACGGATGCACTGCTTGCTGTAGTTGAAACAGTAAGCTCTGTAACGTCATAGGAAGGTGCAGTAACTGTTATGGGATACTGTCTGTTCATACCATAGGTTTTATTCTGTGCTACTATGATGTAATCTCCTGCATCAACTGTATCTGCAACGTTTACAGTAACATTTGCACCGTCGTTTGTCACGGTGAATGTAATTCCGTCTACATAGGAGAGTCTGTCCTCGGTTACTGCTACCCAATCAAAGGACTGTGTGAGAGCACCCTTGGTTTCTATCTGATTGAGAACCTCTGCTTTAAGGTTGAGTGTTCCCCCTGCGGAAACTGCATTGGATGCACCCGTTACCTTGATATCGTGTGCTTTTTCTTTTGCAAAGTAGAAGCCTGCCGTGTGGTTCATAACAAGATAATCATTCGCCGGAGTCTTTCTTAATCCAAGGAGAATTCCATTCGCATTCGCACTTGTTGTGCTCGTGGTTACAGTTGCCTTAAATGTCTCCCATTCAGTTCCTATTTTTTTACCTTCTGAACCATATTCATTTGAATATCTTGTTTTAGCTAAATTCCAACCGGAGGTATATACCAAGTTCAGGTATTGTTCTCCGGATAAAGAGCGAACAGTTGCCTCAAGTACATAAGTAGTATTCTCTTCCGGAACAAAGCTTGCAGATGTATTTTTGTCCAACATAAAACTGCCGCCAACACCCCAATAATCGGAATTTGTATAAGCAGATGATGAAGTTTTAAAGGTTGTGTAATACTGCGTGCCCATATCGGCAGTTACATCTGAAGGAAGATTCTGACCACTCCAAGCAACTGCACCAGCTGTCTGTCCCTTGAAAGGATTATTCGGGTTTACAATATTATCGTTAAGTTCTCCTTTTACATGGTCATCAGTATTTTCTATTGCACCTGCAACTGTAAATGCAACAGTCTTCTGCCATGTTGTTTCTGCATCAATTGCGGTTGTGGCTCTCAAGTAGTATGTGCCGTCTGCTACTGCATCGGTTGCGGAAATTACAGCAACATCATCTGTATTGGCAACGTTAAGACCTTCTACTGCGTTACCGTCTGCACCAAATACGGTGTAAGTAAAGTCCTGTGCAAGGTAACCTGTGGAGTCAACCTGATTAAGAAGCTTTGCCTGATATTTTGTTTCAAATCCCTTGATTACAGTTGCATCTGCAAGTGCGGATATTGTTATATCATGGGGAACTTCCTTCGATATATACGGTTTAAGGACACCGGTATGGTTACTGTTAAGTTCAATTCGAGCATTGGCAGGTGTGCCATTGACAAAACCAAAGCGAATGCTCGGGGCATAAGACGTCTTGGATGATGTGAGTTCCGGAATAGCAGGAAGTGTTACTTTGATTTCATTCCATTCACCATCATTTGTTATATCTACTATTCCGTCTTCATATTCCGGAACTTCCAAAATGTCTATAGCAGTTCCGCTATATGTACCATTCCAGATACCCATATGAAGTTTAGCAGGAATATCGAGATTTAAATTACGTGTTGCAAAAGCAAAAACATAATGTTCCCCCAAAGCATATTCTGCTGGTGCAAGGTTACCGGTATTTATTAAAAATCCGGCGCCTGCATAGTGTGATGAAACAGAAACTTCGCTTTTGGTATAGAGTTCAACTCCAGTACTCACATCGTTTTTAGTATCACTGTTCTGGTATGAACGAGAATTGTACCAAAAGGAGTTTGCCGACGGTGATGTAATAAGGTTCGCAGGCATCTCACCTTTTACATAATCCCCTGCAAAAGGATCAAACGCTGTCTCTGTTTCTTCTGCAAAAACTCCTACACTCGGTACTAACATTGTTGTTACCATAAGCATGGCAACAAAGATTGATAACAATCTTTTCATTTTTCATTACTCCTTTTAAAATAAATTTTACAAGGTGTTGCATTTTTTAACAATCAGTAATTTTTTTATTTTTCTTCCGTGCCGCCCGTCGACGGCACGGATTTTGTTACATATATATCAGTTGAAATCAAAGGAACCGAGATGTTCTGTTGCAATGAATATTTCCTTTGTTTTCTGAAGTCTTGTACCCTCGTTTAGCACAACAAGGTTACCGTCACCCGCAACGATGAGGTTTCCGTGCTGCCAGTCGTAGGTAAAGCTCTTGTTAAGCTTTAAGAGTGCATCATTAATACAAATCATATCCACACCGTTCTTATTGTGAACGGGAGTGGTAACCGTTGCACCGTCCAGAGTTACATCAGCAGAGGCTGCACCCATGCTGACAGTTACGGCAAACATTTTTTCCAATGTATCCGCTGTTACAAATACCTCGTTTGCATCGTTTGCCACGGGAGCTGCGGAAATCTCGTAGAGACCTTTATTTGTCATAATTCTCTTAGAGTTTACATTTACTATGGCGTAATCTGTAAATTCCTTGGCATACACATCGTAGATAGCCTTTACGGAATCCTTGAGTCCCTGAACCTTGTGAGCTTCAAATGCCGCACTGTCGGGAAGAGTTCCGCCATAGGGCAGATATTTAACCGTTGTGCCGCCGTTGTAGATACAGGTTACAAACTGGTTTGTACTGCTAAGCTCTGTACCGTCCACATCGGGATAGATAAATATTGGTTTATCGTCTATGTATATGGTAATGTAGTTACCTGTATCAAGCTTAACTCTTCCGAAACGGAAGGAGTGACGGCTGCCGTCCACCACCTGATAGTCGGCAGTGGCTATAATCTCATTTTTACTTCCTGTTACCCTCTGGAGCTCAATAAGGTTATCCTTGAGAACTATGTAATAACCCATATTGACACTGGTGTACTGGTTACGGTCATTGTAGAGACTTAGGCCAAGGCTCATCCACGCACCGGGCTCCTCGGGAAGCTCAACCTGTGCGTCAAAGCAGTAGATAACATTTCCCGTTGTGGCATCAAGGCTGTTTGTACCTACAAAGTGATTTTTGTATTCATCATTTTCGATAAGTACATAGTCCTTGGTTACCGTAAGGTCACCGTCCCACTCGTGAGGGATAAAGTGAGTGGAAAGGTCCATATATCCCGCATTGATAAGGTCAGGGTTGGAAAGATAGCCCGAAACAAGCTCAGCATAGGAATCAAGTCTTGCCTGAGTAAGCATTGGGAGCTTGCCCTTGGTAAAGAAGCTCAGGAGATTTGCATACTGATAGAGTTTCTTTTTTGTTCCTATCTTGTAGTCGCCTGCAACATTTCCCTCACGGATGGTATCCGCACGCTTTAATGCGGTTTCTACCGCAAGAGTTGCACTGTAGGTATCTATCTCGTCATTGATGGCTGTTCTGAATGCCCATACACCGCTCTCGGACTTCCAGGGGGTTGTAAATTCCTTGGAGAAGCTCATAGCCTCAACCTTCCAGTAGTAGGTTGTGCCCTTTTCCAGACAATCCAGAGTAGTTGAGCAGTGATAAACAATATCGTCATATACTATATCGGTAAAGTCTATATCCTTTGCCACAACAAGTCGGTAATGAGTTGCACCGTAGGCATTTTCCCACAAAAATTCGTGGTCTATTGCAGATACTGCATCCGCACCGTTACGGGGGTAGAGCATCTTGAAGGGTGCCGTTGTTTCGTCCAGTGTTCTCTTGGTCTTAAGACCGATACTATTCATAGAGAAGTTATTTTCGTTTATAAGATTGGGGTACTTAATTGCAAGTTCGCTGTCTGCCTTTAGTCTCCAGTCATGATTGTCGGGATCTACGAACATATCCAGATTATCAAACACCAGATTATCCTTGAGGTAAGAGAACTGCTGTTCCTGTTTACCAATCTTGTATGGACCTGTACGGAAAGCCATATTCTCATAAATCTTGGAAAACTTCTTGGGGTTGACACCGCTCATTTCCTGTTCCATTGTGGGATATGCCTTGTAGTAAAGCTCCTTGTTTGGAATGTTGTTGCGGGTTTCCTCAAGAGTATAGTAGGTACTCATGGTTATGGTTTCGTTTGTTCTGTGCTGGTGGTCGATTAAGTTAAAGGGGTTTGTAACATCTATGGCAAAATTCCATCGGTGAGTTGTTGCACCGGCACCGTTGGAGTTAAATGCCGTCTTGGTACCCATAAGAATATTGTTCTGTGCAGAGTTACCGCTCTGGGCATCGTCCCAGTAGAGAGCAACCTTGGCGTTATATACCATGGGCTCTATTGAGGGCAAATCGTGCAGGTAGTTGTAGTTTGCCTGCGTTCCGCGGAAAAGCATACTTCCGCCAAAGTAAATAGCCGCACAGTCGTCGTTTTCTCTGGTGAAGTTCGAAAACTCATTGTATTCAATAAGCTGCTGGCTTCCCCAAGGTCTTATGGCATTACCTGTACCGTTGGAAAGGTTGTTGTTGCGGACGGTTATTGCCATACCACGGACTGATATTGCCTCCCACATACTCCTCTGTGCAACACGGTTTATGAAGTTGTCTTCAATTACGTTGTTGGAGGGGATAAGCAGGTCAACATCACCACCACTCATATCCACTGCCGCCTGTCCCATATTGTAGAAGTTACAACCGCGTACATCACAATTGAAGGAAGCATTTTTATTCTGCTTTGCCCAGTGGTTCTTTCCTGTTTCAGCAGGAACGCCGCCGGCATATCTGATACCGTTTACACCGATGTTAGTAAAGTTACAGTTTATTACATCCACATTGTCTACATCTCTTGCGTAGAATGCGTTTCCTCTGAACTGATCGAAGTTTAAGTTTTCAAAGATAATATTCTTTGCACCGTCCACAAGAAATGCAGGTGTCTCCGCTATGGATAATTCCACCTTGGCATCCTTCAAGGAATATGGAGGATAGAAGTAGAGGAGCATATTGTCTCTGTCTATGTAGAATTCTCCGGGGACATCTATCTCTTCCAAGAGGTTATATGCCGCCCAGCGTCTTGTCATATAGCTTGTAAGGGCACCGACAGGCTTATCTATGAGTTTAACTGTCTTTTCCTCGGGATTAACTTCTTTTATGCTCATTCTGGAGAAAGAATAGTCATAGGTAGGAAATCCTGCAAACCAGTAATCCTTAGCCTGCGTCCAGCGGGAAGGCTCAGCATCCTCGTAGTAGAAGGTCTGGTCGTTTAACGCCTTGGTCCATCTTGCGTAGTGACGGTCATTGGGCCAACGGGAGAGCGACTGTTCCTTGCCGTCCACATACACACAGTTGTATTCGGAAGCCTTAAGGAAGTTACCCTCTGTATTCTGATTTAACTGATAGTTGTTGTTGACATTGTGGGACTGGAAAATATGTCCTGAATCAATTCCCTGAGCACCAAGGTCAACCACAATAAGCTTATCTCTTACATCCTCGTAGAGTCTCTCTCGTACCTTTTCGTCGGTTACAGGCTGTGCATTTGTTACATCTATCACCTGTGATGCCTTGAACACTGCCTCCTCGCCCTCAAAGCCTTTGAT
Organism: Clostridia bacterium; assembly: GCA_045543775.1. Lineage (GTDB taxonomy): Bacteria > Bacillota > Clostridia > UMGS1810 > UMGS1810 > RGIG8748. Next base: position 8,924 of record JAZPXS010000216.1, on the reverse strand, counting down.
GGTGAGAGGTTTTTCTGCAGATACGCCGGAATAGGTATTATTGAGAGTTATTACATTATTTAATCTGTATTCGCCGCCTCTTAGGATAATGTTTACGGCCTTGCCCAGTGCCAGCTCATTTTTTGCAATGCTGAGCGCCGCTTCTATTGAACGCAAGGGAGCTTGTGCACTGCCAACGGCACTGTCGCTTCCGGATGTGACGGATACATAGATATCCGTCGCACCGTCAGATGCAAAAGTGGGAATAGCAGAAAAAATCATAAGCGATGCAAGAAAAACTGCAAGTAATTTTTTCATATTATTTCTCACCTTTCATTATCTGTATATAACAGTAGCCAAAAATCCGCCGAACCAGTGAGCAACTGTGGCAACATTGTCATATTCTCCGGGAACAAGAGTGTTTTCGTATGCTATGATGTCCCCTGCTGTTCCCATACGGAATGTGAGGGAGCCTCTTGCATCCTTTTCTGCAATTATTACAACAGAGCTGGGAAGAAGCGGATATACTCTGGTTGATGTAACATTTTCGATACTGCTGTAATCAAAGTTCTCAGGTAAAAGACCGCCTGTTACAACCTTGAGGGCATCGGCATTTACACTCATTACAGCACCGTATGATGCAGTGTGGTAACCACCGTCTCTGTCAAAAGCATTCTTTGTATTATAGTCAAAGGACATTCTGATTGTGTTGACTTCGCCAAGAGCATTTGTGCTGTAACGGATGATATCGCCTGCCTGAAGTCCCTTGTAGGTTACAGGACCTTCTATTTTCTCATCGGCTTTTGCATCGATTTCTTCATTATCCTTGTCAAGCATTATTGCATCAACATTTACCTTGAGGGAGTTCTTCTTGGCACTGCCCTGTTTGATGTCATAGCCTTCGAGAATTACAATGCTGTCCTCATCCACATTTACACCGTTCTTAACCTTGGTAATAAGGAATGCGCTGCTCTCGCCGGGAGTACCGCTTCCCTTTGCGTTCTTTCTCTGAACCATTACCTCGGGACTGGGGTTCTTTGCAGTTCTGGAATAACCGTCTATTGCAAAGTATGCGTTTTCGGGGAAAGAAGGCTTAGTTACTATGCTAAAGAACTTGTCATTGTCAAAATCGTCGGGGTTTGTAGGAACAGAATAGAACTTTGTGTTTGCATTATGAGTAAGTATAGATGCACGGGGACCTGTCTGGCTTCCGTCTGTACGGATGGTGTATGCCGCACCGTTACCTGCGTTGGAATAGATGTAGTAGTATTTCCATCTGTATTCGTTCCAGTCTTTTGTGGAGAGATTTCCCTGTTCATAGTGTTCTATGTCGTGAGTTACCTTGTACCAACCGCGTTTATCGACGGAACCGTCTGTACCGTAGGGAGCAGGTGTTGTAATTTTTGTCACAATGCCGTCTTTTTCCACATAAAGAACGGGGTTTGCCTGTTCTGCCTTGAGGGTAGACAGGGCATCCTTAACATCAATTTTCTTTCCGTTTAATGTAAGCTTGTCAGAGAGCTTATATACTGTAATCTTGCCGTTGTCTGTATAGAACTTAACTGCAAAGTCATCTGCAAAACCGTTGGAGCCGTCTGCTGCATCCAGAAGAATAGCAACCTTGTCGGAAACAGCTTCGCCTGCCTTTTCTACCCATACGATTTTGCCGTAAGCATTAAGGTAGATATCGTGAAGAGCGTTAAATTCGGGATCATTTTTGTTGATAGCCTTTGTATAGGCTTGGGATGCTGTGATTTCTCCCTCGGAGGTTTCGTAATTTTCTCCGTCAAAAGAAATAATCTGAGAGGCGGAAAGCACTTTTTCGGAAACTATTATTTTTGCATATTCACCGTTTTTGCTTGCCGCAACGGAAAGCACATCGCCAACACCTATATCGGATGCAGTAAGAGTCTTGCCATCGGCACTTATGATGTCGATATTGTCAAACTCCTCACCCTCTTCGAGGTTTATTGACTTTATTTCGTCTCCGATGGGAGCAAAACTGAGCTTGTTGTATAAAGATGTCTCGGTTACGGTAGATACAAAAATATTTTTCATATCCTCCACTATCACAAGATTTATATCCGATGCATCAATAACTGTTATATTACCGTCTTCAATGTCAAAATCGGAAGCTGCATAGCTGCCCATATATGCACCGTTATATATCATACGGGCATTTTTTCCAATGTTAATATCCACATTCTTTTTGCCGTCATAGTAGGTTATTACACCATTTGTATATGAAGCAAAATTGTCTGCAGATATTTCCGTAACATCGCTGTCTGCATCCTCCACGTGAACAAGGATATTCTTGGTTTCATCAGTAATGTCATAGTAAGCTGTAACATATCTTCCTATGAGGGAACGGTATTTCTTTGTGTTTTTGGAGTGAATTACCTTAATTCCGCCAATAGACATATAGTCGCTGTCAAGCTTTGTGGGGGAGCTGACTGCGGTAATACCGTTGTCGGTAATTCTGCCCTCTACCTTGGCTATACCCATAACCTCGGTCAAAAAGGAGTTTTCTTTGCTTCCTTTGATTTCCAGGTAATCGTCGCTGATGCCCACAAATTCGCCCACACCGACATCAAGAGCATTACCAAGGATTGCAAAAAGGTCGCCCTTGGTTATAAATTCATTGTAGGCACTTCCAACTCCGGACAGGAGCTTGAGCTTGTTTGCGGCAGTAAGATATCCATCGGGATATCCGCCGTAATTTTTTGCCATAACATCGTAGCCAAGGGTATCTACAATAACCTTTACCGCTTCGGATGTGATAAGCTGGAGGTCAGGAGCAAAAAGATTTTCTCCCACGCCGTTCATATAGCCCGCAGTCTTTACTGCAGCTATGGCTTCGTAGTACTCATTTGCAGGGTCCACATCATCAAACATTGATGTGGCGGGCTCTACTGTGCCCTGAGGAATATCCCCGAAATTTTCTTCCTGCCATACACTTGTTATATCATCATCTACAAGTCTTGCGGTCTTTGCAATTATGTATGCAAATTCTGCTCTGGTAAGCTTTGCCATAGGCTCATAGCTGTCTTTGTCAATAATGCCGAGACTCATAAAGAGTCCTTCTGCCTCTGTGTATCCGGAAGCTTCTGCATCAAAAGCAAATGCACCCAAAGACGGAGCGAGGCCCAGTACAAGACAAAGTACCAGTGCAAAGGATAATATTCTCTTCATCATTTGCCGTTTACCTCCATTACATTATAGTTAAGAATATCTGCAATAACTCTTGCCGCCTGAGAACGGGTACATGCATCCTTGGGACGGAAGGTGTTATCGGGCATTCCGTTTATCATACTGAGCATACTTAAATAGCTTACTGCGTTCTTTGCATAGGGAGAGATACTGTCCTCATCGGAATAACCGAGAGAGCCTTCTGCATCTTCGCCCATTTTGAGAACACGGGCTATCATAACACACATATCTTCACGGCTTACAGCCTCGCCAACACCAAAGGTGCCGTCTGCCTTGCCGTTTATGATGCCGTTTGCAACTGCGGTCTTAACATACTGTTCGTACCAAGCACCGCTCTTTACATCGCCAAAGGAAACATCTGCCGCTCCGATAAGGTCAAACGCCTCTACCAGAACCTTTACAAATTCTTCTCTGGTGATTTCTTTTTCGGGATTAAAGTTACCCTTGTCGTCACCTTTCAGAACATCAAGCTTTGCAAGGAACTGAATGTTTACAAATGCCCAGTGCTTTTCGTCAACATCATTAAAGCTTATGTCTTTATCTTCTTTGTTTTCTTCACCCTTGGGGGCAACAGGCACGCTAACCTTGGGACCTGTAACAGATACACCGCCGCCTCCAAAGCTTGAACCGCCTGAGCTTCCGCCCGAGGAAGTTTCCTCCTCATATTCATATTCTTCTTTAAGGATTTCTTCAAGCTGTGCTCTGGTAAGGTTTTTGTGAGCTATTTCATCTTCATAAAGCTCTTTTGCTTCGGATGCAAGATAGCCATCTGCATCTATGTCTGCGGCTTCCAGATTTTCCTTAGTAAGAAGCTCTGTTACATAGTTTGTACCAAGATATGTACTGTCGGAAATTGCACAAAGAAGTGTGCTTTCGCAGAATGTATCAACAAAATCTTTCTGTGTTTTTGCCATTGATACAGCATTTTTTATTTTTTCTCTTCCTGCATCGGTAATGCCCTCTGCATAAACCTTGGAATAAAGGTTGGAGCCGTTATCTGCAATTTTATCCAGTCCAAGCTCTTTTTCGTATACAAAGGTTGTTCCCTCAAAAAGCTCCGCATTTTCGGAAGGTATATTGTGGAGAGAAATTATGCAGGCAAGCATAAATCTTTCTTTTAGATTATCTGCAGTAAATTCTTCCTCTTCTGCCATAGATGCAAGAACAGTAATGAAATTGTCCTTGTCTGTTTCGTCATAGAGCTCATTTTCTGCATCTATATAAGGAAGATACTTGGGAAGATTTTCCTTTAAGTTTTCGTCATTATCATTAATTTCTTCAATAATATCTCTGAGAATATATGTGTTGTCTATAACCACAGGGAAGTTCTTACCGAACATTACGTCCCCATCCTTATAGGCACGAACATAGTATGTGCCCTCGGGAAGTGCCGCATCAAAGTTAACGGTGATGCTGCCGCCCTCGGATGCAGTAAAGAAGCCGTCTGTAACCTCGTTTCTCTTTTCGGAATCGAGAATTATCCAGCTTATGTTCTGGTCTATTCCGTCGGTTTTCCCGTCCTTGTCTACAAGAGAAGCTGTAAGTGTAAGCTCGTTTAAAGATGTGTAATATTCTCTTTGCTCACTTGTGCATGTGAGAGTAATGTCGTAAGCCTTGCCGTCCTCTGTGTCAACAGGAACATAGTCCTCCTTAACGGGTTCCTTGACAGTTATGGCTACACCCTTTCTCACATCGGTGTTATCCGCACTTTCTGCAACTATATAGTAGTTTCCTGCAGGAGCACCTGTGCCGACTGTCATTTCACAGCCGTCAAATTCAAATGCATCTGCAAGCTCTATCTTCTCGGTGCGTTCTTCATTTGTTACATACCAGTTAATTGCTTCCTGGTCGATAGCACCCTGAGTACCAATCTGATTTAACACCTCGGCAGTAAGAGTAACTGTGTCACCAGCTTCGACAACATCCTTATCTGCTTCGAGGTTGATTTGTACAACCGCTTCCTTTGCAAAGTAAGGAACATCATCGGGGATTTCCTTATAGTGGTTATTAAGCTCCATTGTAACATCTGCAGGAGTTCCGGCTGCCATACCAACAATAACCATACGAATCTTTCCGCTGTCGTTTATATCGTTTGCCCTGAGTGCAGGTAATGTGCCCTTTATTGTATGCCACTGGCCGTCACCGGGAACATTCGCAACACCGTTTTCGTAATCCAAAATTTGGCTTACATCTGCACTGGTTCCGGAATAAGCACCGTTCCATGTACCGATTCTTACACCGAATCCGGTGTTTTCGGTAAGGGAGCGTGCGGCAAACTTAATTACATAGTGCTCACCCTCGGTTGCAGTATAGTCGTTAAACTGTGCCGGAATCAATCTGCTGCCTGCGGCAACCTGCCAGCCGTTTGTTTTGTTTGTAACGATGCCTGTTGTTTTGAAGGCATAGCCTGCAAATCCGTCGGAGGTCCACTCGTTCTTTGTCTGAACAGTTGTACTGTTTACATATGTGGGGTTAGTATACCACAATGATGAGTTCTTGGGGTTCAAAAAGAGATTTCCCGGAATTTCCCCTACGCCGTCTGCATAAGGTGCATCTGCAGCTTCCTCTGCCATACCAATGACAGGCATTACAGACAGCATCATTGCAAGAATAAGGATTGTGCTTAATATTCTCTTCATTTTAACTTCCCTTCCTTTTATTTTTTATTGTAAAACATCTTAAATCCGCCTTTGAGAGGTACAAGACCATTCTTCCAGGTGAATATTTTAAACATTGTGCATCCCTTGAGCTTGTTGTCATTTACTATGCTGTTTATGTCAAAGGAGCTGCCGCCTGCAGCATTCTCTATTGCGTGCACATTTGCAAACTCAAGTTTTCCGTCATCCGAGTAGCCTGCCACATACACATCAAAGGTAAGCGAGTCGGAACCGTTGTATGTAAGACGGAAGTCAAGACTGTCAGAATCAGTGACTATCGGCTGGGTTATTGTAACATCTGCAGGAGCGGAGGAAACAATAAACCTTCTTACTCCTCCCTCTGCATCCTTTTGGGATGCAAATTCCCTTGAGGTATTAACCGCAGTCACCTTCCAGTAGTATGTGCCGTTTTCAAGTGACGGGAGCGTAACATTGGTGTACATAAGGGTGTCTTCAAACACGATATCTGTAAGAAGTGCATCCCTTGCCACAACAATGTTGTAGCGGTTTGCACCTGCCGCCGTATTCCAGGAAAGGGTTACAGGTTCCGCATCACCTGAAACATACTGTCCGTTTGCAGGATAGGCAGCATCAAAGGTGCCAAGGGCAAATTCTCTCAAAAGACCGATTTTTTCTATATCGAAGTTTTCGGTATTGAGAATGTGGGGGTTAGCCTTTGCAAGCTCCGAGTCTGCTTTGAGTCGGAAATCCTGCGAATCAACATCATTAAACGCATCTGTGGAATCAAGCTGAGTGTTTCCTGATATAACCGCATATTTTGGTGCGTTGCTTTGGAGATACACTCCGCCAACATCTACGGCAAGGTTACCTATGATGCTTGTGTACTTTGTTGGGTTGTTGCCCTTGCCTATTACATTTTCAAGATAGGGATATCTCTTGTAATAAAGGTCAAGGTCTGCAATATCGTTTCGTATTGCTTCAAGAGAAGTGTAGTTTAAGTCTCTTGTTATTGTGTCCTCACCGCGGGATGCGTGGTCGTGATGGTTAAGGTGCTTGTTTGCAACATAGGTGGTGTTGTAGCTGTGCACCGTTGCTCCTGCACCGTTGGAGTTAAAGTCTATATCCTGGTTTGCAAGGATATTGTACTTTGCACTCTGACCTAGCTGCATATCATCCCAGTAGATACCAACCTGACCGCCGGACACTGTACCCACGGTGTCGTGAATATAGTTGTAACGGACTACCGTACCCTGATATATGGAGCTTCCGCCCCAGTAGATTGTCGCACAATCGGCATCCTCGGTAACTACATCGTAGATTTCGTTGTATTCTATAAGGTGATTACTTCCCCAGGCTCTTATTGCCTGCATAGGAACGGAGCTTATGTTGTTGTTTCGTACAGTTACTCCGCAGCCGCCGAGAATTATTGCCTCCCAGAATGACTTGTTGGATGTGTTGTTTATGTAGTTATCTTCGATTAAGTTGCCCGAATTTGTGAGAGTATCCACATCACCGCTGCCGGACAGCTGAACCGCTGTCTGACCGATGTTAATAAAGTTGTTGCCTTTTACAACTACATTATTGGCACCGTTCTTACGCTGTGCCTGCCAACTACTTCTGCCGCTTACAGCATACTGTGAACCCGATGTCTGAACAGCAACGGAAGCAATGTCTGTAAAGTCGCAGTTAAGGATTGATATATCACTTACATCTGTCATTGCTATGGCATCGCCCCTTGTCTGGGTAAATACAATCGAGTCAAATATGATGTTTCTGCAATCGCTGACATATATCATAGCATCCGAAAGTGAAGAAAACTCTATATCGCAGGTACCCAGTGCACCCTGGGGATAATAGTAGAGCATCATATTTTCTGTATCTATGGCATATTCGCCGGGGAGAGTGATTTCCTCTATTAAGTTAAATGCTTTCCATCTTCCGGAACGCTCATTTGCAAGCTTCTGAGCGGGGTTATCGCAAATCGTAATTGTGTGAGACGCGGTATCAATGGATTTTACATAATATCTGAACCTGCTGTAATCATAGGGTTCGAATGAAGAAATCCAGAAATTCTTTGCATCTGCCCATCTGTCGCAGTTGATGGAGGGAAGCATAAGGTCTATATCGCTTCTGTAATATGTAAAGGAGAGACCGTCCTTTGAGTTGACACTGTTTGAATTGTACTGCTCCTGATCACCCTTTATGGCATAACCGCTGTCGGGCCACTGAGAAACAGTCTGCTCAACACCGTCATAATAGAGGGTGTTGAATTCACCCTGACCTGTGAGACCGTACTGACCGTTAATGAGAGTTACATCCGTTATATCCTCCGGAGTGTATCCTGCCTTTGCAAGATCAAGGCTGTATATCTTGCCTTTCATACCGGGAGCAAAGCGTGATGTAATGCTATCATCCTCCACAAGCTTAAAGTCTGTGGGATTGAGCTTTTGAGAGCCTTTGAATACTACTGTTCCCTTTTCTTCTGCCTTAAATGTAACGGGAACATCGTAAACATCTTTTTTGCCAAACACTGCCCCCTCTGTAAAACGGTATTCGCCGGGGGCAAATATAACCTCGTTTACGGTTATATTATTCTTTCTTAGTTCTGCAACCTTGTCAATTGCACCCTGAAGTGTTGCAAGAGGCTCGGAAGATGTGCCCTCTGCACTGTCGCTTCCGTCAACAGCTACATAGAGAGTTGTGGAGGAATCCGCAACAACAAAGTCCTCAAATCTTACAAGCTCCTCATAATCATCGGATGCGGCAATTACTGTATATTTACCGCCCTTTGCCTTTGATTTTGGAATAAGTGTCAGGGTATTTGTGTCTTCGCTTATTTCAAGGGTAAAGTAAGATGAAGCATCTGTGTTGTCAGCTTTTCTTACATACCAGGTAAAGTTCTGATTTAAGTATCCTGTGGAACCAATCTGGTTTAATACCTTGGCACCAAAGGAAATTTCATCACCCTTTTGTACCGTCATACTGTCCGAAAGATTGGTTACCTTTATGTCATATGCCGTCTCGGGTGCAAAGTACATTGCATCTGCCGTGGGGTATTTTGTGTTTAATTCAAATTTGTCTCCTGCATCGGTACCTATACCAAAGCCAAAGATAAGG
>JAZPXS010000215.1:0-8386 GCA_045543775.1 Clostridia bacterium | reverse complement strand
AAATGATGTTATTAAACAAAAATCTTTTAGATGAAAATAGCGTTTTAGAACTAAAAAACAAAGCTACTTCATGGATACTAAACTATGAACTCTTTGCTAAGGGAACAATTACTCTAGATGAATTTATAGAACGACTACATATTAATCAGAGTTTAGAAATGTATAAAAAACTCAAAGAAAGAAATATTCATTTTATATCTTTTGAAAGTTAATAAATCTTTCATGCCAATAACAAAGCAGCAACAAAGATTGATTTCTTTGTTGCTGCTTTGTACTTTTATCTGTTTCCCTTTGCTCTGTTATGTGTTTTGCAAAGCATTTGGCAATTATTTATATCGGTTGCGCCACCTTTACTCCAGGCAGTGACATGGTCTGCATCCATTTCGTTCTGTTTCCAAATTCGCTTGTTGTTGCTGTCGGCACCCAATGCACAAAGCGGACAGTTTGAAATACCTTTAGCCTGAGCATCTGATGTTTGTCTTGCGTAAACGGTCTTTTTGGTAGCTTCGTCAAATACACGGACATTTAAAAGCTCGTTATGCTCACAGCCACCCAAAACATATTCCCAAATACCTTTCTTATCGCTCACATAAGTATCCTCAAGAAGTTCACGAACTTTATCCGAAACAGCTTGAGGGTCATAAGGGTTATTGTGGAATCTTTCATAAAGTTCGCCCCATTTAAGTCCGCACATCTTGCTGTCCACATCAACAAACACGCTAGAAACCCAATTTATTACCGAATTGAAATATGTTTTAAGCTCCGTAATATTATCATCATATCGGTGCATACTCATATAAGCATCTATATGACCGTGGCTTACCCAATCTAAAGCTGTACGAAGGTAATCCTGTCTTAATACATTACCTGAAATGTAAGCACTCCACTTTTGAATATTGGCGTTCTTACTGTTGCTAAATTCTTCTTTTGCCTTTGTGACAAAAGGACCAGAGTGAATGGCATTTGAAAGTTCCTGCTCGTTAAGAGGAACACCTGCTATATTTATAGTCTTAAACCATTCTTTGATTTCGCTTTCGGTGCCTTCGCAAATATAAATAGTAAGAGGAGTTTCCAAAATAGTCTTTTTCTTATCCTCGGCAAGTCCGCTGAAATAGCCCTCCATACCGTTTTCATCCTTAATAGCAAACTTATCAGTTATAAATCTGCCGAAACTTGTTATACGCTGCTGGCCGTCAAGAACTTCATATTTATCTTCACCGACCTTTGTGAAGTATATAAGGCCTAACGGGTATTTTTTAAGAAGGGAGTCAATAACAGCAACATCTTTTTTGCCGTCAGCATATATGTAATTACGCTGATATTCAGGCTGAATGGTAAGCTTGCCTGAAAGACCAAACAAGCCCTTCCCCTCGTATTCGTTATATACAAAGCCTTTGCAAATATCTTCTACTGTTATGTCGATTCGTAATGTAGTTATCATTTGTTTACCTTCTTTTTATCAGAATTCTTTGAAAAGGGCAACGTGATTTTCCGTTTTCCGTAATTGCCAAATCTGTTCTTCCGCGATAGTTTTTGGTTATTCCTAATTCTTTTGCTAAGTCACCCGTTCCAGTTCCTATTATCTGAAATTGTTCAGGATTATATTTTTCTAAGAAACTTAAGGGTACTCCCATAACACCTTCATAATCGGAAGGTATAGCATCTGTTCTTGGAATATCTATTGCATCATAATTATCATAATGAGAATAACCTTTATCTCGTATCTCTTTATGTTTACTGAATTTAATATTATCTGCCATTGACATCAATTGAAGCGGCTCGTGTCTGCGCCCATGTTCTAAATTAGTAAACCAACATGAAGCAACATTTTTCATGTTTTTTCCATCAATTATTCTATCAATATCCGTAGGATGCTTTGTTTCAAACCAAAGACCGCCACTCCATTCTGTTCTTCCTGCCCACATTTTATTATCTCTGATATAAGGGAATATTTCTTTATAAGTTACACTTGTCTTATTTCCGATTACTAGAAATTTTTTATCCGCTTCTATTAACCATCTCATGAAATCTATGTACACAGAAAAAGGAGGGTTTGTTATTATAATGTCAGCTTCATCCCTCAAAGCTATTACTTCATCGCTGCGAAAATCACCATCTCCATCAAGGTACTTCCACTCCAAATCATCTATATCTATTGTTCCTGATTTATTACTATCTCTTGTAAGCGTAAATATTTTACCATGTGTTTTGGTTTTACTTTCGTCAAATTGTGGAGCTTCGGTTTCGAAAAAACTTAATTGATAAGGTTCATTAATCTGTTTGCTTTCATAAGCATAACTTGTACTTATCAGCTTTTTTAGACCAAAGTTCTCGAAATTTTGAGCAAAAAATTTTGTAAAGTTACTCCATTCCGGATCATCACAAGGCAACAAAATTGTTTTGCCTCTAAAAACATTAGGATCATATTCCAAATATGCATTTACTTCTTTTTGTATATCTGCATACTGAGTATAAAACTCATCAAACTTTGCTTCTTTAGCTTTAGCTAATTTATCGTTTGCCATAAGAACCTCCGCATTTTCGCAGAATATTCCCATCTGCGAAATACGGATATAAAAGTAAAATGGTCATCGAATTTTATTGTTCGGTGACCATTTTTTTGACGGTAATCAGATTGCTATATTAAATTGCAATTTATTCATCTGTTTTGTTTTCTGTTCCATAGTTGAATGAACATATTTATTCAATGTTGTTTTCACATTACTGTGACCTAATATTTCAGAAAGAGTTTTTATATCAAAATCCATTTCAACACATCTTGTTGCAAAGGTATGTCGTAACGTGTGAAAAGTTACATTTTCAATACCACACTCTTTAGCATGTTTTTTGAATTTCATTTGCAAAAGCCGAGGCTCAACAAACTTTCCGTTAGCCTGTTTAATTATATACCCAACACTTTTTCTGCTTTTTATTTCTTCCATCAATATGCCTGGAATTGGTATTGTTCGTATTGATGCTTCTGTTTTTGGGGGCATTATTTTTATTTCAGTCCCACCCATATTTGTTGAAATTCGTTGTACGGTTTTATTCACGGTTATGGTATTATCCTTTATATCGTTCCAAGTCAATGCACAAAGCTCACCAATGCGAAGTCCTGTAAAAAGTGCAAAAAGGATTGCAAATCCGTAAATATCATTTTGGTTTAACAGATACTTTACTAATATATTTTGCTCACTTGCCGAAAGAACACGCATCTCTTTGGGGCTGTTTTTTATCAAATGAACAGTCGGAATGCTTACTCCGTATTCCTCTTTTGAAAACGATAAGCCCATGCTTAATATGACCAAAATATCGTTAACTGTTGTTTTTGATAAATCGGTTAGCAGCTTTTCCTGAAACAAATGAATACTGTTTGCCGTTAAAAAACTCACTTGAAGTTTACCGAGTTCAGGTACAATATGATTTGAAATAACTCTTGAATACTTCTGATAAGTTGTAATTTTTAGATGTTTTTTGTTACGTTCAAGCCATTCGTACATAACCCTTTCTATTGTAATTTTGCTTTGAGTTTTATTTGTTGTATTGGGCACTAAAAACAGTTTTTGTTTTTCTTTAGCTTCAGAATAAGTTTTAGCATAAACAGAACCGTATTTTTTAGTTCCGTCAATTGCAATTTCTTTTACATACCGTGCTTCCCATCTGCCATCTTTACGCTTGTAAATATTTTCTCCTCTTCTCGGCATAGTTTTCACCCTTTCTTGTTTTTACGTTATATTGTAACTGACGAAAAAATTGACCATAATTGGTTAAAAAGTTAGTCTGTTTAGTGACAATGGCTCACAAATACTAAATTACTTTGATTGATTTTGCTTGAAACTTATGATATAATTAATTAAATTTAGGAGAATATCGTATTTAAAAATGCTCGCAGATGGGAATATTCTGCGAAAACAATCCCTGTTATCTTTTATTATAAAACACCATTAGTTTACTGTCGAATGTGTGAAATAAAGTATCGCCCCGTTGGATTTGCAAAATCAGATGCAAGTCCAACGGGACTTTTTGTTTTATCGCCTTTCCGTTTGGAAAGGCATTTTTTATTGTCGGAAAGTATTTTTTAAATTAGGGTGTACAAAAGTATCTTCTAATTACAAACAAGTGAAGAGTGTTTGCAAAGTTACGGCAAATCTGCCGTCAACTCGCGGATAACAAAGAATGATTTTGAATTTATGACAGCACTTTTGCCGTCAAAAAATTATTTTTAAAAAACTTTTCAAAAATGATGCCGAATTTGACTTCTCCCGGTGCAAACATAATGAGAGGACTTTTTGAATTCTTTGTAAATATTTCGGAATTTGGGTGTGCAAATGTCTTCTCTCGGTGGGAATAAGTGAAGGCTATTTTAAATTTTTTTTGCAAAACACCCTACAAATTGCCCTCTCCCAGTGCATATATAGTGGAGGGTATTTTTAAAAAACTTTTTGAACTTTTCCGAAAACAGCGAATTTTGGGTGTCCATTCTGGGGGTGCTTGTTCAAATAAGTGAAGGGATATTTAAATTTTCTCTGAAAAATCACCCCAATTTACCCTTTCTCAGTGCAAACATAATGAGGGGTAATCTTAGATTTATGAAAACAGACTATACAAAACACTCTATGAAATTCCAAATAAGTGAGAGAAGTTTTTGCCCTTCATTAAAAAAATAAGGAGTTGATGCTTATGATTTAGTACCCGCCGAAAGGCAAAACAAAACCACGGCTTTGTCCGTGGCATAAGTCTTAGCGAGCATTGGATTTGTGCATACAAATCCGCACGTTAGGGACTTCTCGCCTGCCGGCTCGGTCGGTGCCTTTGAATGCAAAATGCATTCAAAGGTCTCCACCGGAGACCCGCACCCCTAAAACCCGCAGAAAGGAGGTAGAAATGAAATACACCAAAACAATATTCTTCTATCTGGACGATGAAGAATTAAATGACCTTGATGAAGAAGCAGATGTGGCAGGAGTAACTCGCTCGGAGTATGTTCGCAGATGTATCAATGAAACAGTTATGAAGCCTATGGTGAAGATTAACTATGTTGAAATTACCCGTGAGGCTACCGAACTTGTTGAACGCTTTCGAGTTGTTGCTGACCGTGCCTGGCACACCAAGGTTCTTGATGTTCCGATGTTTCGGAAAGCTATTCAGGACACGCAAATACTTATGACAAAAATAAAAAATGAATTAACAAAGGAGATTAACCATGAGAAACAGAAATAACAGAATTGCAGTCAGAGTTACAAACAAAGAATTTGACCGTATCAATGAAATGGTAAACAAAAGCATATTCCCAAAGGAAAAGCTGATTCGACTTATCGTTACAGGTTATCCGATTCAAGAAAAACCTTCAGATGATTGTAAGCGGCTTGAACTTACCTTGGGTAAACTCGCAACAAATATGGGAGCTTTGCTTTTCCAAGGAACAGAGGCAAGCAAAACTTCAGAACTTGTATATGAAACAATGAATATTTTAATGAATGCAAATTATGTATCTTACGACATAAAGCGTAGGAAAAAGAAGGGAGTCAAATTATGAAAATTGATAAAGTAAATATCAACAATCTTTTACCGTTTAATGGAAATCCTTATCGAATCCGTGAAGGTGAAGAATTGGAATCGCTGCTTGACAGCATAAGCGAGAATGGAATTATCTCACCCCTGATTGTCAGACCAACGGAGAAGAAAGGTAAATTTGAAGTAATCTCGGGACACCGCAGATTACACGCCGCCCGTATGCTGAATCTTGAAACATTACCCGTTACCGTTTGTGACGTAAGCAGAGAAGAAGCAATGATAATGCTTGTTGACAGCAACCTGCACAGAGAACATATTTTACCGAGTGAAAAAGCAAAGGCGTACAAGCTGAAACTTGATGCATTGAAAGCACAAGGAAAGAGGACAGATTTAACTTGTGGACAAGCTGTCCACAAGTCCAGAGAAAGTGTTTCTGACACTGACAGCGGCAGGCAGGTACAGAGGTATATTCGCTTAACGGAACTTATCCCCGAACTGCTTACTATGGTTGATGAAAACAAAATCGCATTTTCTGTTGCAGTTGAACTGTCGTATCTTGATGATTCCAAACAGTATGAATTATTGGGAATAATTGAAGAAACGGAGTGTACTCCGTCATACTCGCAGGCAAACAGAATGCGAAAACTGTTTCAATCGGGAGAGCTGACCGAAAACTCAATCAAAGCAATTATGAACGAAGAAAAACCCAACCAAAAGCCGATGTTCAAGATGTCTATGGAAAGGCTGCAGAAATATTCTCCCAAGTCAGATGAAAGACAGATGCAGGAGTTTATAATTAAGGCTTGCGAATATTATGCAAAGTATTTACAGAAAAAGAGAAATCGGGAGGCAAGATGATTATGGGTGAAATTATACCGATTTCAGACTTTGACTGTGACTATTTCATCAACGGAATATGTTACAAGGTTTCTTCAAAATTTGAGGGCTTTGATGCCCCAAAACTCGGCTCTACACTTACAGAAAGGCTCGAAAAATATTTAGGCGGTGATTTCGCACATTTGACAACTGACGAAGATGAAAATACAATACAAGCGGAATATGTATGTTCGACTGCCGGAGAGGAGGATTAATGCAGTCAAACAATGTAGGAATTACAGCGCTTTATTGCCGCTTATCACGAGATGACGGCAACAAAGAAACGGATAGTAACTCCATCGAGAATCAAAAAATCATGTTGTCGAGATATGCTCAAGAGAAAGGTTTTGAAAATACAAGATTCTATGTTGATGACGGATTTACGGGTACGAACTTCAACCGACCTGATTTCAAAAGAATGATGGAAGATGTTGAAGCGGGATATATCTCAACTATTATCGTAAAGGATATGTCCCGATTCGGCAGAAATTATGTCGAGGTAGGATTATACACCGAATCATACTTTCCCGAAAACAACATCCGCTTTATTGCCATTACAGACTTGGTTGACAGTGCTGACGGTGAAAATGAAATCATCCCGTTCAAAAATGTTATGAACGAGATGTATGCAAGAGATATTTCTAAAAAGGTACGTTCAGCAAAAAGAATCCGTGGTAATATGGGCGAGCCGCTTGCACAGCCGCCTTACGGATATGTTAAAGATGCAATCAACCCCAAGAAGTGGGTAATTGAACACGAAGCGGCAGAGGTTGTGAGAGATATATTCCGTATGTGTCTTGAAGGAAAAGGCAACGAAACGATTGCCCGATTGCTTCAGGAAAACAAGGTGCTTGTACCTATGGCATATTGGCGAAGCAAGGGTTTAAACCGAGGCGGAAAGAAATCTCAGGAAGACCCGTACAAATGGTGTAAGACAACAATAGCAAAGATACTTTCACAGCAGGAATACTGTGGTGATGTCATTAATTTCAGAACATTCTCAAAGTCTTTCAAAAACAAGACAAGAATACCTAACTCCGAAGAAAACTGGAAGGTATTCAAAAATGTTCACGAACCGATAATTGACCGAGAAACATTTGAGCTTGTTCAGACTATGATTAAGAAAACCAAACGGCGTTCACCGAAGAAACAGAATGCGGAGAAACACTTATTCAGCGGATTGCTTCGCTGTGCTGATTGCGGTCACAATATGCGTTACCACACCAACACCATCAACAAAGACATTCACTATTTCAGCTGCGGTAACTACACCAAAGATACCCGTGGAGATTGTCAGACAAGGCACTATATCCGTGCAGATGCCATTGAAGCCATTGTAATCCTAGAACTCAAACATCTTGCGAGTTATCTCAAAAACGATGAAGAAATACTTGCAGACATACTTGAGAAGAAAACCAACAAGGATTTTTACGAACAGCAGAGATTTATTGAGAGCGAACTGCAAAACGCAATATCCCGACAGCAATCTGTAAACATTCTTTATGAGAAGCTGTATGAGGATAATGCGGTAGGAAAGGTTACAGATGAATGGTTTATGCATATGGCACACAAGTATGAAACAGAACGGGTTGCACTCAAATGCAAGATAGCTGATTACAGAACAAAGCTTGCATCAATGAACACTGTTCAGCAGAGCAGAGATATGTTTCTGAAAGCTGTGCGTAAAGTGATTGAAATGGAAGCGTTGACAGCACCGCTCGTTAGAGAACTCATAGACCACATTGATGTTTATGAGACACAGGGCAAAGGAAAAAACAAAACACAGCGGGTTGTAATCCATTACAGATTTGTTGGGTATATTGAACTGCCGACCAAGGAAGATGACTTTTACAAATGTGACACACGGCAGGGAGTTCAGGTCAGCTATATATCGAGAGCGTTACCCGAAACAGTAACGGCATAACAGAAAAGGTCGCAGACCTCAACAGTCTGCGACCAATCAAAGAACTCTTTTCAAGCAAAAAAATTGAGTATT
>JAZPXS010000214.1:0-4794 GCA_045543775.1 Clostridia bacterium | reverse complement strand
TTTTATCGGAGAGGGCATTAACTTTGAAAAAATCGGTTATTCCTGTGCCGAGCATTTTAAAATATGCCTCTTTTATCGTCCAGATTTCGTAAAATCGCTCCAATTCCCCCTCTGGTGAGGAAAAGATGTATTCCTTCTCTTCGCCCAGACAGAAGCGGTCTGTGAGGCGAAAATCGATAGGGTGTATTTCTTCAATGTCGATACCTATCCTCTCGTTTGAGATTGCACAAACTACCATATCGCCGCTGTGGCTGATAGAGAAGTGGTAAGGCAGATTTTCAAGGTAGGGTTTGCCGAGAGGGTCAATCTCAATCCGACTTTCCTCAAAGGGGATTGAGAAGTTTTCAGAAAGCATGGTTCGTATCAGCCATTCGCCTGCGAGGCTTCTTTTTTTATCGTTTGTAATTTTCAGCCTGTCGACTTTTGCTTTTCTCGCAGGAGACATAACAGAGTATGTTTTTTCATATTCACAATCGGAAAGGGCGGTTATTGAAACAACTGAAAACACGGCTATACCTCCTTTTTTGGTGAAAGATATTGCAATTATTTGACAAATATGATAAAATTTTTATGATTATTTATTGAAAAAGTCGAATACGCAGTTGAGGTATTTTTTTAGTTCAGCGTCCTTTAGTGTGCAGAGGGAATGCTTGGCGTTACTTATTGTGATAAGACGGCATCCTGATTTCTTCGCAAACTTATTTTGTGCAGACGGGCGGACAACATCGTCCTTTTCTCCGCGGACAATCAGCATTTCAGCTTTTATACGGCTTATGAACCTTTTTGAAAGAATGATGTCTTTCACCTTTAAGGTTTCGTAATTCCAGCGGTTTGTGGACGCCGATGTCTGATAGTGAGGGTCGCATTTACGCATCTCGAGGTTGTAGAGGAAGCGGTTTTTGCTTGAGTCCATATTGCTTGTTTCAAACTTTACATCGGGATTGAATCGGTGTGAAAACTTGAACATTGCGTTCCAGCCGTGTTTTTTTGCCTCTGTTTTAAGAAGAAAGCGTAAAAGTTTTCTTGGACCCTTGGCACTGGTGGGATGAATCATCGGTGCAGACAAAAGTGCCTTTTTAACGGGAGCGTTACCCTCCGAAAGATAAAGGAGTGAAACTGCTCCGCCCATTGAGTGAGAATATAAATTTATGTCGCAACCATTGCTTTGGGGAAGAACAATTTTTTCTATATATTCCGTCAGGTCACCGGAATAATCAGAATAGCTTTCAACGTGGGTCAACTCTAAATCGTCGCTGTAACGATGTGAATAGCCGTGACCGCGATGGTCATAGAGAAAAACATTATAGCCCATATTGAGAAAATACCACGTGATTTCATGATACTTTTTTGAAAACTCGGTATATCCGTGAACAAAAACCACGCTTGCCTTAGGGTTTTTGACAAGGTAGTATTCGTATGAAATTTCGGCAGAATCGAAGGATGGGAAAAAACCTTTGTTTGCATAAAGAGCGAGTTTTTTTTCAACTGTTTCCATTTGAGTGAAATAATCTTCTTCGGGAATGATGTTTAAGCTGAGCGATGGTTCAAATAACATTTTGGTGCTCCTTTAGGAAAAATTTGTGTAAAATACAGGAAAGTGGTGATAATTGTGTTATCTTCATTTGAAAAATTTAAGAATTCGGAAAGTTTTAAAAAAGTGAAGAAATTTCTTAAAAAGGTTATAAAAGGTGCCATTATCGCTATTGTAGTTTTTGTTACTGTATCGATGGTTATAACCGTCATTGTATATGATACAACATTTTCAAGATATGATTCTAAAAATAATGCTGCGAGAGATGAAGCGGTGGCTGAAATTGTGAAAGAGATTGCCGATTTCACAAAGCATACCTATTCTTCGGGAGAAAATACTCTTTCCGGTAAGCTCTATAAGTGTGGAGAAAAGTCTGCTCCGCTCGTTGTTGTTGTGCCCGGATTTCACGCTGAAACTGATGATTACAAGGCGTGGGCAAAAGGCTTTGGGGAAATGGGGTTTGACGCTTTTCTCTTTGACAGCACAGGCCACGGCGAGAGTGAGGGCGATTCTTCGATAGGTTTCCCTCAGATTATAAACGACCTTAACGCTACTCTTGATTATATAAAGGATAAGGAAGAGTACAAGGACGTTGTGCTTTTCGGTCACAGCAGAGGCGGATATGCGGCGTGCTGTGTTGTTAATCAAAGACGAGATATTTCCGCAGTTGCATCCATAAGCGGTGTCAACAGTGCGATGGATGCGGTAATTGCATCAAGCGTAAAGGCTGTGGGCAAATTAGCTTATGGCAATTACCCTTTCCTCAAGGCATATCAATCTATGCTTTTTGGTGAAGAAATGGCAAATATGAGTGCATCGGATGAAATTGCAGAAAGCAAAATACCGGTTATAGTAATTCAGGGGAAAAACGATACGGATTTTCCGCCTGAAGATTTTTCAATTTATTCTTACGGGATAAAAAATGATGCAAAAAATGATAAAGTAGAGTATGTTTTATATGAAAACCCATCCTTTGACGGGCATACGAGTATTCTTTTTGATGATAAGGGAAATGCAAATCCCGAAATACTGAAAAAAGTAGCTTCATTCTTTAAAGATAAGTTGAATCGGGAGTAATTTTATGAAAGAAATTGTGCTTATTCCGGCATATCAGCCGGATGAACAGTTAATAGGTGTTGTGGAAAAGCTATCAGAATACGGAGTTGGAATCCTTGTTGTGGATGATGGCAGCGGCACTGAATATCTTGATGTTTTCGACAAAATACGGGAAAAGGCAGATGTTTTTCATATTCCGTGCAATGGGGGAAAGGGTACTGCTCTCAAAAACGGGATGGCGGTTATACAGACAAAGTATCCGGAATGTGAATATTTTGTCACGGCAGATGCTGATGGTCAGCATAAGTGTGAGGATATTATGCGTGTGTTTGATGAGCTTAAGAGAGGCGCGGAGTTTGTCCTCACAGTGAGAAATTTTGATAAAAGTATGCCAAAGCGTTCAAGGTTTGGCAATGACTTGTCAAGATATATCTATACTGTACTTAACAGCCATTATCTTAAGGACAATCAGTCAGGCTTGAGAGGGTTTAAGGCAAGCCATATTGAGTGGCTTCTCCGTGTGGATGGAAATAAATATGATTATGAAATTAATATGCTCTATTATGCGGACAAGCAGAGTGTGCAGATTACCACAATACCTATAGAGGCAATCTATATCAATGATAACAGCTCATCGCATTTCAGCCCTGTAAAGGACACTTTCAGAATATATGCACGGCTTTTTTACAGTGCAAGAGCATCGTTTATATCATTTCTGATGGTG
Organism: Clostridia bacterium; assembly: GCA_045543775.1. GTDB lineage: Bacteria > Bacillota > Clostridia > UMGS1810 > UMGS1810 > RGIG8748. The sequence goes on along the minus strand of JAZPXS010000214.1, from coordinate 1,483 downwards.
GAAACAACTCTTCTGGTATTGTCAATTATATTTAACTACAAGTTTTTACATATCACAATTCCTACGGCAGGTGCCGCGGCAACACTTTTGAAGCTGACATTGAATTTCTTCTGGGTATTCAGAAAATTCAAATATCGTGATTTGTTCAGAACAATAATTTACGCAGTTTTCAGATATCTTGTGTACACAATGGGAACATATGCAATAGGTTTGGCAATTCCGTTTTTACCGATGTTTATTTCCTTTAATTTAGTAGTTTTAGTAAGCCTTGTGGCAGAATACTATATCCATAAGTTTTCGTATATTGCAAAATACAATGATATCAATAAAGAAAAATAGAATAATAAAAACCGATGCACAATTTTACGGTTCTGCACCGGTTTTTTTGTTTATCAAAGATTATTAAGAGCATCAGCTACTCTTTTTGCACATTGCTCTTCTTCCAGGCGAAGAACAAGGTCAAGACATGCGTAAGATGTGTTTTCATTGGAGCAGCCGTGCATTTTTACAACAGTTTTTTTCGCTCCAAGGAAAATCGCTCCGCCGCGTGTGTTGAAATCGAAATGACTTGCAATCTTTTCGCGTAATGCTTTTGTGTTTTCATCCTGAGGGAAGGAGTCGATGATTTTAAGTGCGGAGAGCCCCATCTTTTCTGTGCTCTTTAAAAGCACATTGCCGGTAAATCCGTCTGTAACCACAACATCCGCATCAGAAAAAACAAGGTCACAACCTTCAAGATTGCCGATAAAGTTGATGTCAAGCCCGCTGAGCTTTTCAAATACTTCTTTTGTAAAGGCGTTGCCTTTGCCTTTTTCTCTGCCCACTGACATAAGTCCTACACGGGGAGCGGGATTTTTTGTGTAGCTTTGCATAAAAGCATTGCCCATAACAGCATATCTTTTTAAATCGTCAGATGTACATTCTGTGTTTGCGCCGCAGTCAAGAAGGCAGACAAAGCCATCTTCTTTACAAGGTATTGCGGTGGCAAGGCAGGGAGCCTTGAGATTCCCGGAAAGACCTAAACGGCAAATCGTTCCTACCAAAAGTGCACCTGTATTACCTGCGCTTATCATACCCACACATTCATCATCTGACTTCAATCTGTCAAGTGCTTTTACCATGCTGGAGTCCTCAGCACCTCGGAAAACGAGGGTGGGAGGGTCATTGTTTGTTATAAATTTATCAGTATTGACAATTTCATAACGACCGGCAGGTACGTTTAATATATTTGCTTCGTTTTCGATGAGAGTTCTGTCTCCGACAAAAACAACATAGAGCTTCTCATTGTCAACAAGTGCTTTTAATGCACCCTGAACTATTACCCCGGCACCCTTATCTGCACCATAAATATCTACAATAATTTTTTTCATTATGTCGCCTCTTTATTCAATCGCCATATAAAAATCGTAAACTTTCTGTCCGCCGTAAATGATACCGCCTTCTAAAATGGGGAAGTCGGATCGTAGCCATGTCGTTCTGTGAG